>JADLFD010000712.1 GCA_020845805.1 Verrucomicrobiales bacterium
GCCCTCGCGCGACTCGGCTTCGTGGATAATGCGGGCAGCATCACCGCCGTGCTGGGCGACTCTGACCCGGTCGTGGCGCACACCGCGGTTCAGGCGATGATCCATCTCAAAGGAGTCAACGCCTGCCTGCCGCTGGTGGATCACGCCAAAGCCACCTCCGCCGTGCGCACCGCCGCCCTGCGCGTGCTCCAGGGAATCCCGCAACCGGAGGTGGTCGAAGCCCTGCTTCAACGCCTCGCCCAGGAACGCCGCGTCGACTACCGCCCGGGCCTGATCACCGCCCTCTGCCGACTGCACTTCGTCGAAGGCCAATGGAAAGGCGACTCCTGGGGCACCCGCCCTGACACCCGTGGGCCGTTCTACCAACCCGAACCCTGGAGCGAGACCCCCCGTATCGCGGCCGCCCTCAAAAACCTGCTGGAACACAGCGACCCCGCCGAGGCCGATCTGCTGTCCCGCGAGATGGCACGCCATCGGATCCCGGTCGGCGATGCCCTCGAGAAACTGATCACGCGCGCGGCGACGGATGCCACGCTCCTGGCCGCGTTGGCCTCGCAGGTCGCTGCGGCGGATTCCACCCCCGACGCCGCCGTCCCGCTGCTCGCCGCTCACGCGGTCTCGGACGCCGCCACCGAGGCCTCCCGCGCCGAATCCGTCATTGCCCTGGCGCGCGCCGCCTCGCCCGAAGCCTGGCGCGCCATCCTGGCCGCGCACCCGCGCGTGCAGCAGGCCAAGTCGGAGAACAATCTCGTCGAGAAAGCCCGCCAGGCGGTGTTCAACGCCTCCCGCCTCGAACTCGCCGGTCCCGTCCTGGCTGAAGCCGCCGCGCGCGCCGACGGCGATGCCTCCCAGCTCGCCGAGGTGCTGCTGCTCAAACTGGCCGCTGCCAAAGTCGGGGCCCCCGAAGCCCGCGCGCTCGCTCGCCTGGCCGTGGACGACGGTTGGAAGAATCCGAAACGCCGCACCCAGATCCTCCGGGCGGCCGCGCGTGCTCGCGACACCTCGCGCGCCACCCAGATCGTGGCGGCTCTGGAAGACCCGGATCCCGAAGTGGCCAAGGCCGCGCAGGAGACGGTCCGACAACTGCGGCTCGACCCCGCCCAGGTGCGGGCCGCCGCGGCGGAACCCAAGATCGGCGATCTCCCGCCCGGCCAGGTCCTCGACGCCCTGCTCACCACGCGCGGTCAGGTCGCGCGTGGCGAACAACTCTTCACACAACTGAGCTGCGTCGGCTGCCATACCACCCTCGCCGGAGAAGCCCTCAAGGGGCCGTACCTCGGCACCATCGCCACCCTCTACAAACGACGTGACCTGGCCGAGGCCATCCTCACGCCCAACAAAACCCTCGCGCAGGGTTTCATCACCCATCACTTCGAACTCAAGGATGGCACCGAGCACGACGGGTTCGTGGTCCAGGAGGCGGCCGACGTAGTCACGATCCGCAACGTCTCGGCTCAGGAGGTGAAGATCGCCGTGTCCGATGTCGCCCGACGCGAACGCCAGGAGCGATCGCTCATGCCCGAGGGGCTCGCGGCTGGGCTCACGGTGGGTGAACTCGCCTCGCTGATCGATTTCCTCGAGAGCCTGCCGGCGAAGAACGCCAAACCCTGACCGTCCCGCGCGGAATCGCACGCTACTTCTTCGCGGCGTTTTCCTTGGCCGTGTCCACCATGCGCCAGAGATACCATGCCGCCGTAGTGCGATGCGGGGCCCAGCACGCGCCGTGCTCGCGCACTTCACGTGGCGTGGGCATCTCGGCGAGCCCGTACGCCAACCGAAACCCATTGCGCACCCCGAAGTCGTCCGCCGGCAGCACGTCCGGACGTCCCAGCTTGAAGATCAGCAGCATCTCCACGGTCCAGCGCCCGACCCCACGCACTTCCACCAGGCGCTCCACGATCGCCTCGTCCGTCATGCGCCGGATCTGCGCCGAGGTGGGAATCCAACCCGTCTCCGCCTTGGCCGCGATGTCGCGGATCGCGGCAATCTTGGCCCGCGAGAACCCGCAGGCGCGCATCTGCGCGTCGCTCAACGCAGGCACCTCCTCGGCCCGCGGGAACCGCCGCCGCGGGAACAGGGCGATGAACCGATTGAGAATGGTCTCCGCCGCGCGCCCGTTGAGCTGCTGATTGGCGACCGCCCGCACCAGCGACTCAAATGGCGTCCGGCGACCGTCTGGTTCCAAAGTGCACCCCCCCACCTGCCGGATCACCCGGCGCAACACGGGATCCACCTTCTGAAGATGCAGGATTGCTTCGGGAGTCATGGTTGTTACCGGTGACGAGCGGCGCGCATGTTCAACTCCGACACCTGCCGGTTCAAGGTCCAGAAGTCGTAGAGCACCCCGAGCAGGAAGCACCCGCCGGTCAGGAGATACAGGATGCCGCTCAGCCATTTGCCCAGGTAGAATCGGTGGATTCCGAACGCGCCCAGAAACGTCAGCAACACCCACGCCACGGTGTAATCCACCTGCCCCGAGGCAAAACGCTCGCGGGCGGAGCGCTCCATGCCCGGAATGAGAAACAGATCGATGATCCACCCCACCAACAACAGCCCGCCGGTGAAGAACCAAAGCGTCCCCGAAAGCGGCCGGCCAAAATAGAAACGATGGGATCCCATGAATCCAAAGATCCACAGAACGTAAGCCACGACCCGACTGTGGGTCGGCTGGCGCTGCTGGGCAGGTTCCATGACCCGCATGCCACCACGCCTGAGCACGCGTGACGATGGCGAACTCAACCCCAGCCACGAATCAGGTCCGCCGGTTCGACACCCTGCTCCCGCAATCGGCGCAGGCTCAGCGCATCATGCCGTTTCGCCAATCGCCGCCCCGCCTCGTCCAACATCAGTGGACAATGGAAATACCCCGGGCTCTCCCAGCCTAGCGCGCGGAAAAGCAAGAGTTGCCGTGCCGCGGACACCAGGAGATCTGCGCCGCGCACCACTTCGGTAATGTCCATGTGATGGTCATCGACCACGCAAGCCAACTGGTAACTCGGCAGATCGTCCCCGCGCCACACCACGAAATCCCCGAAATCAACCCCCGCCACCAGAGTCTGATCCCCCATCCCCGCATCCCGCACCATCACCGACTCACCATCCGGAACGCGAAACCGCCACACCGCCGCGCGCGCGGTCGGCACCCGCGTCCCGGGATCGATCCCGCGGTCGCGGCAGGTCCCTGGGTAAACCGGCTCCTCGTCCCCGGCGTGCGGCGCCGAAAGCGCCGCCGCCACGTCGCGTCGTGAACAAGTGCAGGCGTAAACGTGCCCCCGCGCCCGCAACCGGTCGAAGGCCGCTCGATAGAGACTCAGCCGCTGGCTCTGCACGTAGGGCCCAAAGTCGCCGCCGACATCCGGCCCCTCCTGCCACCTGATCCCAAGCCAACGGAGATCCTCTTCGATGCCGGCGACAAACTCGGGCCGGCATCGCGGACCGTCCAGATCCTCCACTCGCAGCACCAGCGCGCCACCGTGGTTCATCGCCCGCCATGTGGCGGTCCAAAACGTGCGCGCGTGGCCGAGATGCAACCAACCGGTCGGCGACGGCGCCAGGCGCCCGCGATACCCCCCCGCCGTGGGCGCGTTGCTCATCCCCCCTCCCGCTCCGGCTCCCGCGGCTGCGCGCGCAACCACTCCGAAAACCGCGGCAACGACCAGTCCAACACCGCCTGCACGCGGTCGCACACCAGCGAAGTGTCCGCCGGCCGTGGACCGCCCACGTAGTCTTTCAACGATCCCGGACGCAACTCGGGCTGCAACTCCGGCCAGCGCTCCGCCAACGCGCGGCCCAGCTCCCAGCGTGACAATTTCTCCGCCCCAGCCACATGAAAGAGGCGACGCGTGGGATCCGCACCCGGCTCCGGCAGCCGTGCATCGCCACGCTCCACCGCGGTCACCAGATCCCAAACCGCGCGCGCGGTGGACACGGCCGGAATCGGACAGCGGTACTCGTCGGTAAACAACGTCATCGGCCGTCGTTCACGCCACAGTCGAACCGTCTCCTCGTTGAACGTGCGATCCCCCGTGCGAGAACTCCCGTAATTCAGCGAGGTGCGCACCACCAAATGACGCGGACCGTCCAGCACCACCCGTTCCGCGACCGCCTTGGTCTCTCCATAGCGATTGAGCGGGTTCACCGCGTCAGCCTCGCGATAGCCTCCCGCCCGACCGTCGAACACCAGGTCGGTGGAGAAGAAAAGCAGCCGCGCAGACGCGGCGAGCTCCGACAACTGCCGCGTGACCTCCACGTTCAGCGTCCAGGCCAGCTCAGGCTCGACCTGGCATTGCGGGCTCTTCGTCAGTCCCGCGCAATGCAGGATCCAGTCGGGTGGCTCAGACCTGAAGCGTGCCGTCACGGCCGCGGAGTGAGTGAGATCCAGATCCGCGCGGGTGAGCCCGAGCACACGCCAGCCGGGAACGCTCGCCGCCGCCTGGCGCACTAACTCGGTGCCGATCAGCCCCGCCGCCCCCGTCACCCACACCGTGCGCCCCGGCACCCCGGGATCCGTGATCTGAGTACGAGTGGACACGGCAGAATTTCCACACCGGGCTCCAGCAGCTCAGTCGGAGAACCGCCGCGTCAAATCCCCGTAAGCGTCGATGCGTCGATCACGCAGGAACGGCCAGTGCGTGCGCGTGACGTCCACCTTCGCCAGGTCAATCGGCACGAGCAGGTTTTCCGCACGGTCCACGGGCGCCTTGGCCAGAATCTGACCGCTCGTCCCAGCCACGAAGCTTTGGCCCCAAAACTCGATGCCGTCGCCGCCGATGGGCTGCTCCAGCCCAATGCGATTCACCGCCGCGACGTAGCAGCCGTTGGCCACCGCGTGCGCGCGCTGGATGGTCTCCCACGCGCCATGCTGCCGCTCGCCGTACTCGGCCTTCTCCCCTGGATGCCAGCCGATGGCCGTCGGAAAAAACAGAATCTCCGCCCCCTGCATGGCCGTGAGCCGCGCGCCCTCCGGATACCACTGATCCCAGCAGATCAAGACGCCCAGCCGTCCAAACCGCGTGCTCCACGCTTTGAACCCCAGATCACCAGGCGTGAAATAGAACTTCTCGTAGTACAGCGGATCGTCCGGGATGTGCATCTTCCGATAGATACCCAACAGCGAGCCGTCCGCATCGATGATGGCTGCGGTGTTGTGATACAACCCGCTGGCGCGCTTTTCGAACAGCGACGCGATGATCACCACGCCCCGCTTCTTCGCCAGCTTGCAGAAGGCCTCCGTGCTCGGTCCCGGAATGCTCTCGGCCAAGCCGAAATTCGCGTGATCCTCGTTCTGACAGAAGTACTGCGACCGGAAGAGTTCCTGCGTGCAGATAATCTGCGCCCCATCCCGCGCCGCACGATCGGCGGCCGCCAGGCATGCACGCAGATTGGCCGCGGGATCAGGACCGCAGGCGTGCTGCAGCAGCCCGAGCACCACCTGGGACGAGTTTTTCTTGGACTTCATGGATTGGGCAGGACGGCCGTGGCACCGCGCGTCGTATCACGCGCGGTGCGCGGAACATTTTGACCGAACAACTCGCGCACGTGCTGGCCCAGCTTTTCGTTGGTCGGACCAAACCCAGGCTCGTACAGGTACCGTTCGAGTTCGTCGAGCAGTTCGTCCGCGGACTGATATCGCCGCGCCGGATCGCGCTCCAGCGCGCGGCGCAGGATGCCGTTCAGCCGCGCATCGATGCGTGCGTCGAGCGTGGTGAAATCCGGGATGGGCAGGGTCAGGATCCGATCGCGCGATTCCTCGGGGGTCTCCCCGCGAAAGATGTTCTCCCCCAGCAGCAGATGCGCCAGCACAACCCCCGCCGCAAACAGATCGGACCGCCGGTCCGTCACCTGGAAATCCGCCTGCTCCGGGCTCATGCAGTCGGCCTTTCCCACCACAATCTCACCCTCCTCGTGCTTGAGGAATCCTCTGGCCTTGGCGATGCCGAAATCGGTGAGCTTCACGTCCCCCTCGAACGCCACCATGACATTCTTGAAACTGACGTCGCGATGCACGATGCCCAGAAACCGCCCGCCGGCATCGCGCTTGGCATGCGCGTAGGCCAGCCCGCGCGCCACGCGTGACACGATGAACACCGCCAAATCGTGCGGCAGCCGCGTGGCCTTCTGCGTGTGCTGCTCGAGCAGGGCGTCCAGGTTCACCCCGTTGATCAGCTCCATCGCGATGAACACATCCCCCTTCGTCTCCCCCAGGTGATAGGTCTGGACGATGTTGGTGTGGATCAGGTCCGCCACCAACTTGGCTTCGCCGATGAAGTTCTCCACAAACGGACGCTGGCTCGCGAACTGCGCACGAATGACCTTCAACGCCACGCGCTTGCGGAATCCGTGCACCCCCAGCTGCTCCGCTTCATACACCACACCCATGCCGCCTTCCGCGATGACGCGGACGACTTCATAGCGGACCGGGGTGTCGATGCGGAACAGCGGCACGCGGGAACAATGCCGCGCCCCACCCGGGGGCAGTCAAGAAGCCGGCGCATCCTCCGACGAGGACCGGCATGCCCCCTCCGACGACGTCGAGGTTCCGCGGACGCTCACTTGGCCGCCAAGGGCTTCGGCTGCGCTGCCTGCCACTCCGCAGCGCTGACCTTCTTCGCCTGCTGGGTATGCACAAACACCCCCTTCTTGTTGCCCACCACCACGTCGGGCCGCGCGTCTCCGGAAACATCCGCCACCATCACCTGGGTTCCCACGCCCGACGCGTCGTCGATCAGGTACGGCACAAAATCCACCGAATGATCCGCGCCGCGGACCAACCGGAACCAATACACCACGGGCGCCGCGCCGGGTTCGGGATCGCCCGTCGGCCCGTGGGCCCAAAACCGCTTGCCCGTGACAATGTCCTGGAGACCGTCCCCGTCGACATCGGCCAGGTCGATGGCGTGCAACTGCGAAAACTTCACTCCATACCGGTTTTCGCCCGGCTCCTTGTTCATGAACGTGTGCTCCTCGAAGGTGATGCCCCCGTTCCCGTCGGACTTGTTCTCGAACCAGGCCAGTCCGTACCCGTGCGCCGCCAGCGAAGTGATCACGTCGTTGCGCCCGTCGCCGTTCACATCATAGGCGAACATCTGCGCCCCACCCGTCCCGAACGCGAACTCGTGATGCTTCCAGAGCGGGTCGCCAGCCAGGGACGCCGGTTGCTCCCACCAACCATCCTTCTCGAGCAGGTCCTTCCTCCCGTCCCCGTTCACGTCCCCGACCCCGAGGCCGTGGGTGTACTTGTGGTAATTCTTGTTCGGCGAAAGATTGTGCCAGACCCAGGGCTGGTTGGGATTCGCCAAGTCGGGGGACGCCCAGCCGTAAGCCCCTTTCGAGGAGCACACGATTTCCGGCACGCGATCCCCGGTCAGATCCAGGAGGGTCGGGGATTCGTTGTCCGTGACGTCGATGGCCACGTGCCGCGCCCAGTCGCCCGCGCCCCCTTTCGGGTTCTCGTACCACACCGAGGCTTCGCCCGGAAACCCCATGACAAACACGTCGTCCCAACCATCGCGGTTGAAGTCATACACCCCCGCCACGAAATTGTCCGAGTAGGCGTTGTTCTTCCCCAGGCCGCCCTCGTACCCCGGCAACTCCTTCTCCGTACCATCCGCCTGCTTCAGCTTGAACGTCTTGGCGGCCGGATAGATGGCGTGCCGCGTGGTAAACGCCGGACCTTCGTACCAATACGGACCCGCCACCACGTCCTTCTTGCCGTCCCGGTTGAAGTCACCGACCGCCGCCCCCTCCGACCAGAACTCCTGGGTGAGCACCTGCTTCCGATACGTGATCAGCGACAGGGTCTCCGCGGAGGCCGCGACGGTCACCAGCGAGAGCACGAAGCCTAACGTGCGAGTGGACATGAGCCGACGATGGGTTGCTCCCCGTCCGCCGGTCAAGCGAACGGACGACCACCCTACGGGTGATGGATCGGGGAAAGCAGATTCGTCCCCCAGAAGGTGAGCAACACGAATCCAAAGCACCCTAGCGCACCCCAGGCCATGGGACGCGCCCCGGTGCGAAAACCCAGGCGCGCGACCGCCAGCCCGAGATAGGACGCCCAGACCATCATCGACCATGCGATCTTGGGATCCGGCCGCGCCAGAACGCCGTACCGCTCGCGCATCAGTCCAAAACTGATCACCAGTCCCGCGGTCAACAGTAACAACGCCACCCCCAGCACCCGTTCGAGCCCCAGCTCCAAGCGCGCCGCCGCCGGCAACCGCTCCGCCACGGCGCGCCAACCCGGCTTCAGCCCCGGCACCTCGCGAATCAAGTACAGGAACGCCAGGACCGACGCGGCCGCGAACCCCGCATAGCCCAGCAGCACGAGCACCACATGTAGACTCAGCGCCGCGTGCTCCAGTTCCAGCACCGGCCCGGGTTGGTCCAACTGGGGATTCAGTCCGAACACACCCACCGCGAAGAGGCCCGGAGCGACCAACAGACTCGCTGGACGCAGACGCGCCGAGAGCGAGGCCGCCACGCCAGCCAGCGCCACCATCCAAGTCACGAACATTAACGCCTCAAACAGATTCGTGACCGGACATCGGTTCAGGGAAAAGCCGCGCCCCAAAAGCGCGGCAGAATGCGCGAGAAACCCTGCCGCCATCGCCACGGAAGCAGGAAGAAACCCTCCCTTGGCCCCCCGCCGCCCGGGCCATACCCCCAAGAGCGCCGCCCCCCCGTAGCCCACCAGGGCCAGCATGAAAAGCGATCGGTCCGTGGGCCACTGCACGCCCTCGATCCTACGCGTCCCCGTCGCAGGCTCAATGTCGAACCCAGGATCACCGCCGCCTCCGCCCAGGCCCCACCAGACGACCCCCGCGCCGACCAAAAAGTCAGCGGTCGCCAAACCCGCCCCGAACTGCCACCCTGCCTCCGGCCATGAACAGGCGAACGCCGTCGGAATTCCGGGATGCAATCCGCAAGGTCCGCAAGCTCTACTCCACGCCCGAGGTGTTGGCCAAGGTCTTGCGGCTGCTGCAGAAGCCGGACGTCGACCTGGAGGACGTGGGGGGCGTGATCAAAAATGATTCAGCCCTCGTCGCCGATCTGATCCGCCTCAGCAACAGCGCCCTGTTCAGCCGCGGCGGCGGTTGTGTCGATCTCCAGCTCGCGCTCCAACGTCTCGGCATGCAGCAGGTCATCCGCGCCGTGGAACTCAGCCTGTCCAAAAACGTTTTCGGCAAGGGACTCTCAAACTACGGCATCAGCGTCGAACAGTACTGGCGCACCTCCGTCCTCGCCGCGCTGCTCATGGAGCAGCTCGCCAATATCCACGGCGTCGATGCCCCCGAGGCGTATACCATCGGACTCCTGCAATCCATGGGCCGCGTCCTCATCAACGAGGTGCTCGAGGAGGTCAAATGCCCCGCACACTGGGAACGCACCGTCTCGCTGGAGACCTGGGAGGTCCACCAGGTGGGATTCACGCATGCGGAAGCCGGGGCGTTGCTGCTGCGTGAATGGGGATTCCCCGCGTCGCTGGTCGCCCCGATCGAACATCAACTCGGCGCTCCCACCGCCGTGCCCGCACAAACCACGGCGGGCATGCTGCGCTTCGTCCGAATCCTGCTCGCCGCCGATCCCATCGCCACCACGCACCCCAACCCGCCCGCGTTCCCTCCGGACCTCCTGGGATGGAGTGGCTTTGCATCGGAAGAAGAAGCCCTTTCCCTCCTCGTCGAAGCCCAAGGGCAACTCGCGAAGATCGCCGAGGGATTGGGCATGGCGACGCCGCCAACCTCGGACCCCAACTCCGCGACCACGACCACCACCACGACCACGCCCCCCGCCGCCAGCGCCTGAAAATCGTTCTGGAAGGGCTGTAAGCCGAATTCTGTCTGCCCGCGTTGCCGCGGGGAGAGAGTCATTTCTCTCGGCGGTCCTACCCGGGACCCTTCCGCTTGCGCGGAACGAGGCGGGCCGCCTCTGGATCCCCTATTTGACCTTGCTCCCGACGGGGTTTTCCGTGCCGCGTCGCTTGCGCTTCGCGCGGTGGGCTCTTACCCCACCTTTTCACCCTTACCGTCCCACACGAGGTGGAACTCGGCGGTATCTTCTCTGTGGCACTTTCCGTCGCCCGAGCCTCACGGCCCGGGCGCCCGAGCGTATCCGGACCGTAGGCCCGGTTGCGCGGCGTCGCGCCCTGCGGAGTTCGGACTTTCCTCCCCCGGCTTGCGCCAGGAGCGACTCCCCGCCCTTCCAGAACGAGCGCAGGTTATCCAGCCCATCCTCCCCACCGCAACCTCGCAGCAGGAATTCGCCATCCACCTCCCTCTAGTCCCGCCGGCCGGCCGGCCCGGCCATCGCGCCGCCCGACCCGAGCGCACTTCGTCCCAGGTCGGGTCGGAGGGTTCCGCCGCGCGGTCTGCTAGACTAGTTCGCCAGTGTCTTCACGCGCACGTTGCGGAAGGCCACCGCACCGTGGTCGCCCTGCAGGAGGATCGGACCCGGCTGGTCCAGTTGATCATCCAATTGCCCGCCGGTGCCGCGTGTCACCTCGACGCCATCGTGGATCTTGACGCCATTCAGCGTGACCGTGATGCGGTTGCCCCGAATCGTCGCCTCCGCCTGCTGCCATTGTCCCGCGGGTTTGGACGCGTTTTCGCTGGGTGCCTTGACGCTGTACAACCCGCCATTGCCCCCCGGCGCCGGGGCACTGCCGTAATCATCGAGAATCTGCACCTCATACCGACCCCGCAGGTACAACCCGGAGTTCGCGCCCTTGGGCACCATGTACTCGTAGCGGATCGTGAAGTCCTTGAACTTCTCCGCGCTCACCAAATCAGTGCCGTGCCCCTTCTCCGGCATCTCGTTCACCAGCATCCCGTTCTGGGCGCTCCAGCTGGCCGGCCCGTCCGCCTGCCGCAATCGCCAGCCCTTCAGATCCTCGCCGTTGAACAAGGGCCGGAATCCTTCCGCCGCCTCCGCCTCCGAAACCTTGGCCCGCAACGACTGTGGAGTGGCGTCACCCGCCTCCAAACCCAATGCCCACCGGATGCCCCCCAGCACATGCTTCTGGTAATCGCTGCTCTCCCACACGTCCTCACGATGCCCCAACGACGAGTACCAGACCTTCCCCTCCCCATAGGTGCGCGACCAACTCAGCGGATAGTGCCCAGGCATCTTGGTATTCGGATGCCGGTCGAGATCGAGCAGGGCGTGCACCGCCTCCCGACGGTAGGCGTTCAGAATGTAAATCTCGTCGTACACCTTGTAGGTGGCGCCCAGATGCCGGTTCGACGGAAACGTGGGATCCGAATTGATCGCCTCCACCTCGGCCTGCTCACGGTGATACTTGAACTCACCGTTGATCATCACCGTGAACGGATGCAGCGGCGTGTGCCCGCGAAAGGTGTCCGTCGCCGAGTGCATCCCCAGAAACCCCTTCCCGCTCTGGACCCACTTCAGGAAGCCCGCCACGTCCGGCAGCGGAAGGTCACCCGTGGTGTTGGCGAAGATCACGGCGTCGTACCCCTTCAACGCCTCCACCGTCATCTTGCGCTGGATGTCGTCGTCCGTCCGCGCGTAGTCCACCGCAAAACTCCCATCCTTCTGTGCCAATTCCCCCAGCACCTTTTCCGCGGTGGGAATCGAGCTGTGCCGGAACCCCTTGGTCACCGTCACCACGAGAACATTCTTGGACGCCGCAGCAGCGCTGGGCACGGAGAGCGCGGCGGCGAGTCCGATCGCAGCGCCCGCCAGACATCGAGAGACAGGAATGGAGCACATAGAATGAGTGGGCTTACGGATCCGATGTTCGCGAGCCCGCGACTATTCACGCGAGCCTAAAGTCGTGGAACACCACCGCCACTCCCAACCCCTCCGCCCCGCCACCGCCCCCCCGGACGCCCCCCTCCGACGTCCCTGCCCGCGCCCCAGCCTTGACGCCCACCCAGACCTCCCCAAGCCTCTCGCTCCGCCAGGGGGATGCAGGTCGCCATCGTCATCCATGATTTCCTGCCCGACAACGGGCAGGGACGCTACGCCATCGAGATTTCCCGCCGGTTGGCGGGACGTTGCGCGATGCACGTCTACGCCAACCGCCTCCCCGAACAACCCCCGGCCGGCGTGACCTGCCACCGTGTCCCCGCCTATCGACCCCGCTACGCCCTGGCCATCGCCTCCTTCCTCGTCGCCTCCGAACCGCAACTCCGGCGGCAGCCACGACTTCTGATCCACGCCCAGGGACTCACCTGCTGGAGCGCAGACATCGCCACCGTGCACGTCTGCAATGCCGCGCGCGCGCGCACTCTGGCCCCGGCCGACCGCGGATCGTGGTGGTTCTCCCGGTGCATCATGCCCCTGGAAGCGCGGTTCTATCGCCAGCAGCGCCTGCGCCATGTGATCACCATGTCCCATCGCCTCGCCCGCGAGGTCGCCCAGTTCTATCAGTGGTCCAAACCCGTCTCTGTCATCCCACACGGCACCGACACCACCCTCTTCCGCCCGGTCCGCGACGAGATCGAACGACGCACGCTACGGTCTGAACTGGGCGTCCCCCCCACATCGTGGTGCTGGCTGTTCGTGGGCGAAGCCGTCAAAGGCCTCGCCACCGCCATCGACGTCCTGCCCCGTTTCCCGCACGCCCATTTGATCGTGGTCTCGCGTTCGGACCCGCGCCCCTACCAACAGCAGGCCGAACGCCTGGGCGTCCTGGGGCGGATCCAGTTCCGCGGCTTCGACCCCGAGACCCCTCGCGTTTACCGCGCCGCCGACGTGCTGGTCTACCCCACCCAGTACGAATCCTTCGGCATGGTCGTCGCCGAGGCCATGGCCTCCGCCCTGCCCGTGATCGTCGGACGCGAAGCGGGGGTCGCCGAACTGATCGAGGACCAAACCACCGGCCTGCTCGTTCCCGCTGACAACCCGGACGCCTTGACCGCGAAACTGCGCCTGCTGGCCCACGACGCCCCCTTCGCACGCGCGCTCGGCAGCGCCGCGCGCGCCACCATCGAACGGCATTCCTGGGATCGCTGCGCCGAGGCCACCTGGGAAGCCTACCAGGCCGCGTGGTCCGCTAAATCACTCGCTTCGAATTCCACGTCCCGCGCCTGACCCGGATGCCCACTTCACCCCACTCCTCCCCCTCGCCTCCCGACTTCGGCCGGGTCAAAGTCCTCTTCGTCGTCGAGGGCAATACCGACATCCGCTTCGTCACTGGCCTGGCTTCGGTGTGCGACCTCACACTGCTCGTTCCGCAACGCCACTACGAAGGCAGTGGTCTGGACGTCCGCGTCGCCGAAAGTGGCGCCACCCTGCGGGTGGTCAGAATCCCCGGCGGACGCGCCGCCTATCAGGCCCGGTCCTTCGCCTGGCTCCTGCGCTACGCCTCCCGCTTCCAGGTCCTGCTCACCCAAGAACTCCTCCGCGGCACGCTCAACGCCAGCCTCGCCGGCCGCCTGCACCGTGTCCCGGTCCTCGCTCATATTCTGATCCCCCCGCTCGAGTACTTCGCCTGCCGCCGTGCCCGCGGCCAGAATCCCCTCACCGCCGCGCTCGGCCGTGCCGTTATTCGCACGCTTCTTGCCCTCAACGGTCGGCTCGTCACCCGTTGCCTCGCCTGGGGACCCTACCTCCAAACCGTTGCGCGCCGCTCCTGCCGCCACGTCGAACCCGGCCATTACTACGGCATCGACACCCACCTCTTTCGACCCGCATCCGAATCCGAGCGTGCCGAACTCCGCGCCCGACACCACCTGCCCCACGACGCGTTCCTCGCGCTCGCCGCCAGCCGCGTCAGCCATGAAAAAGACCCGGAGTCAGCCCTGCGCGGCGCCGCCCTCGCGCGCAGCCTCGGCCTCAACCTCGTCCTCCTTAACCTCGGCGGCGGGTATCGTGAATTCCTGGATCTGGCCCGCCAACTCGGGCTTCCCGATTGCGAACGCTGGGTCATTGGCCGGCCCGCCCAGCATCCCATGCGCGAACTCGCCGACTTCTTCCGCTGCGCCGATGCCATCGTCCAAGCCTCCCTCGAGGAAGGTCTCGCCCTCTCCACCCTCGAAGGTCTCGCCGCCGGCACCCCGGTGATCGCCTCCCAAGTGGGTGGCATGGCCGTGGCCCTCCCAGGCCTCGCCCGGCTCGTCCCACGCCGCGACCCCAACGCCATCGCGCGCGAACTGCTCTGGATCGCCTCCCATCCCACCGAAGCCCGGACGCAGGCGCTGCAAGGCCGCGCGTGGGTGGAACACTCCTTCCGCCGCGACCTCGCCTTCGAGGACTGGCGACGCCAGTTCGAACGAGCCGCCAAGGTTTGAAGCCCCCCGCACAAGTCCGAGCCATCCCTCGACCCTCGCCACACTTGGGACCGTCTCAGGAATAAAGAAACGGCTTCCGTCGCTCGCGCGCCGCAGCCTTCTTCGGGTCGCGATCCGCTGCCGCGGGCGCCTGTTCCGCGCCCGGTTTCGCCTCGACCGCTTTCTGGGAGGGAACGCGAGTCGCGTAGAGGAATGCTTTCTCCGCGGGTTTCACGGCGGCTCCGCCCGGCTTCGCTTCAGGTCCCCGTCCCCGACCTTCCGAGGCTCCCGCCTGATCGGCCAAAGCCTCCGCCGCGCGCAGCGCCGCCCGCGCGGCGAGCCGTCGCTCGGCACTGCTGCCCTTCGCCGGCATGGGTGCCGCCACCCGGATCACCCCTTCCACCTCCTCCAGCTTGAGAGCCGCACCCAGGAAGAACCAGGTCAACACCCCCAGCGGAATGCCCACGAACGGCGACCCCGTGGGATACGTCAACACGGCCGTGGACAGCGCACACAGCGCACCCAGGCCCATCGTGCCCACCGAATTCCCGCGATTGCGCACGACGATGCCGTACCCATCGCGCAGTCCATTCCAAAGCAGCCAGCAGACGACCACCACGCCCACAATCCCCATCTCGGCCATCGTCTTGCCCAAATCCCCGTCCACGCCCCACATCCGGAACCGACCAATGTACGCCACCAGCGACATGGGGAATCCCACCCCCGCCTTGCCCAACCCGCCACCCAGGAAATTGCTCTCCAGCAGGTAGCGCGTGCCCGGCGACCACACGATGTAGAATCGGTACCAGAAGGCCTTGAGATCCAAGCTCGCCAACCGGTCCAACACGCCGCCGTCCGTCCACTGCGCCCCCAGA
>JADLFD010000713.1 GCA_020845805.1 Verrucomicrobiales bacterium
CAGCTTCCGCGCGACGCTGATTCCGACCGTGGCCATCCCCGTTTCGATCCTGGCGAACTTCGCGATCATGTCCTGGCTTGGGTTTTCGGTGAACATCCTGACCATGCTGGCGCTGGTGCTGGCGATTGGCGTGGTGGTCGATGACGCCATCGTGGTGCTGGAAAACATCCACCGACACATCGAGGAGGGCATGACTCCGATGGCGGCGGCCTTCGCCGGGAGGAAGGAGATCACGTTCGCAGTGATTGCCACCACGGTGGCCCTGGTGGCGGTGTTCGTGCCGCTGGCGTTCCAGTCGAGCGCCACGGGCCGGTTGTTTGTGGAGTTCGCCATCGCCATTGCCGGCTCCGTCCTCATCTCGGCGTTCGTGGCGCTCACCTTGACCCCGATGATGGCCGGGCGCGTGCTGAAGTCGGTGGAGGCGAAGCCGCGCGGGGTGCTGAAGCTTTTCGAGTCGGCGATGAAGGGCCTGGCGCGGGGCTACGAGGCCCTGCTGGGCCGCTTGCTCGGCCTGGGCTTCGGGGTTCGGTTCCTGCTGTTGGGCGGGATCAGCGCGGTGATCTTGTTGGCGACGGTGTGGCTCTACCGGAATCTGGAGGGGGACTTTCTACCGGAGGAGGACAAGGGCCGGCTGTTTTGTTTTGTGGTCGCGCCGGAGGGTTCCACGCCCGACTACACCGACCGCATGGTGAAGGAGATGGAGGGGATGCTGGCGGCGACTCCGGAGGTGGACCTGTATGGCGCCATCGTGGCGCCTGGCTTCTCGGGGCCGGGGCAGGGCAACAGCGGCATCGTGTTCGTGAAGCTGAAGGAGGAGCGCGAACGCAGTGTGCAGCAGGTGGTGAATGACCCCAACGGCCTGCGCGGACAATTTTTCCGTGACGTCGAGGGCGCGATTGCGATTCCCAACATTCCGAAGGCCATCGACCGGAGTTTCAGTTCGCCATTCCAGTTGGTGCTGCAGGGCAACGATCTGGAGTCGTTGAATCGCGAGGCCACCAAGCTCGCGAATCTGCTGCGCGGGCTCCCCTACCTGCAGAACGTCCAGTCCTCGTTTCAGGTGAACAAGCCGGAGCTGCGTCTGGCGATCGATCGCGACCGCGCCTCGGCGCTGGGGGTCTCGGTGGAGGACGTTTCGCGCACGCTGCAGATTCTGTTCGGTGGCCTGGACCTGGCGAAGATCAAGCGCGACGGCAAGGAGTACGACGTCATCGCCCAGCTCGAGCGGTTGTCGCGCGCGACGCCTCAGGATTTGGACCGGTTGTATGTGCGCAGCGCCGCCGGGCAGTTGGTGCAGCTGAGTTCGGTGGTGACACGTAATGTGGGGGTGGCTCCGAACCGCATCGAGCGATTCAACCGGCTGCGGAGCGCCACGCTTTCGGCCACGCCGGTGGGGGTCAGCATGGGCACCGCGATGGAGCGGGTGGAGGCCCTGCTTCAGGGGCAGATCCCGGACGGCATGCTGTACACCTGGTACGGTGAGTCGCGCGACCTCAAGGACGCCGGGCAGGAAGTGGCGTGGGTCATTGCGCTGGCGCTGGTGATCGTCTTCATGGTGCTGGCGTCGCAGTTCGAGAGCCTCGTGCATCCGTTCACGGTGATGCTGACCGTGCCTCTGGCGGTGGTGGGAGCCCTGGGCGGGTTGTGGGGGGTATCCTGGTTGGTGAAGATGCACCTGATCCCCCCGGTGCCGGCCATGAACATCAACCTGTTCAGTCAGATTGGCGTGGTGTTGCTCATCGGGTTGGTGACCAAGAACGGCATCCTGCTGGTCGAGTTTGCGAACCAATTGCGTGAACGCGGCTTGGCGCCCTCGGCAGCGATGGTGAAGGCCGGTGCCATCCGGCTGCGCCCGATTTTGATGACCGCCATCTCGACCGTGGCGGGAACCCTTCCGATTGCCATCGGGTTTGGCGCGGGTGCGGAGAGCCGGCGTCCGATGGGAATCGCGGTGGTGGCGGGGATGGTGACGAGCACGGTGCTGACGTTGGTGGTGATTCCGATGGTCTACACCCTGTTCAGCGATCTGGCGGCGTGGGTGTCGGGTCGCCAGGGCGCCACGCCGGCCCCCGCGGCCCCGACGGCGGAGCCGCTTCCGGTCAAGTAGGCCTTGGACTGGACCGGGGTGGCCCCGTAAGTTTCGGCACGGACATGAGCGCCAAGAAAGACCGGTATCGGGGCAGGATGATCGCCTTCGAGGGGATCGACGGCACCGGCAAGTCCACGCAAATCCACCTGCTGAAGCGGTGGCTGGATCTGCAGGGCGTGAAGGTATTCCTCTGTGAATGGGAGGCCTCGGAGCTGGTCAAGAACACCACCTCGAAGGTCCGGAACCGCGAGTTGCTCACGCCAAACACCTTTGCGTTGTTGCACGCGACGGACTTTGCCGATCGTTATGACCGTCAGGTCCTGCCGCTGCTGCGCGCGGGGTACATCGTGCTCTGGGATCGGTTCTATTATGCCGCCTTCGCGCGCGATGTGGTGCGCGGTTGTCCTCCCGCGTGGGTCCGCGGGTTGTATGGCTTCGCAGAGCACGCCGACCTCACCTTCTTTTTCAAAGCCCCGCTGGAAACCTGTCTGAGCCGCATCCGCACCGATCGGCTGGATCCGAAGTATTTCGAGGCGGGAATGGATCTGCGTCTGTCGACGGATTCGCGGGAGAGCTTCCGGCTCTTTCAGGAGCGGCTGTTCGAGCAGTACCTGTGGATGAGCACCGAGTATGGGTTCCGGGTGGTGGACGCGGCCCAGCCCATCGAAGCGCAGCAACAGTTGGTGCGACGCATCGTGGAGGATGTCGTGCATCCGTCCGAGTTCACCTTCAAGCGACCCTAAGCCAGCCATGACGAAGCCTGAGTCATCCCGGAAGAGTCGGCGTCCTGTGCGCACGGGGGTCCTGCCTGTGGAGGATGCGCCGGCTGATGTGCTGGTCTTGAAGCCTTCAGCGAAACGTTTCTACGGCCACGGCGTTCCCGGCGTGCATCCAGAGGAATTGGGTGGCCGGCTGATCGTCATCGAGGGCGCCGACGGGTCGGGGCGCTCGACTCAGATCGCGCGGCTGGTGGACTGGCTGGAAGCCACCGGCCACGCGACGAGCCAGGTGGGACTCAAGCGGTCGAACCTGATCCGCGATGAACTGGATGAGGCCAAGCACAAGAACACGCTCAGCCACACCACCATCAGCCTGTTCTACGCGACCGACTTCGCCGATCAGCTGGACAACGTGATCCTGCCCGGACTGCGGGCGGGGTACATCGTGCTCGCGGACCGCTACATCTACACCCTGATGGCACGCGATATTGTGCGTGGCATCGATCGCCCCTGGTTGCGGAACCTCTATGGCATGGCGTTGGTGCCGGACGCGGTCTTCCATCTCCAGGTTTCCCCGGAGAACCTGATCGAGCGGAACTTCGCCAAGGACTTCATGCTCGACTACTGGGAGAGCGGCATGGATCTCGGGCTTTCCCGCGACATGTTCGAGAGCTTCATCGAGTACCAGAAGCGCATTGTGGCCACCTTGGGCGAGCTCCAGCGGGAATACGGTTTCCAGACCATCGACGGCGACCGGCCGGTGGACGACGTGCAAGCTGAGTTGCGCGCGGGCGTGGAGAAGGTGCTGAAGGGCGGCTGACCGCGCGGCCCGGGCGGCGGGCGAGAGGCGGGAGGGAGCGAGCCTCGACCCGCGTACGAGGCGGCCAACGAGTCGCAGAGCATTCATGAACCACCAGGACTTCTCTCTGATGGCCGACCCGGCGGTTTCCGCGTCGTCCGGACGGCGTCCCCTCACTCGACGTGGGTTTCTGGGGCAAACCGGAGGAGTGGCGGCGGGGTGGATGGCAGGCCGAGTCCTGGGATTTGTGGGGACCCGTTCCGCGGCCGCCGCCGAAGAACGGGTCGGGGACGAGTGGAAGGCGGACGTGGTGGTTTGTGGCGGTGGACTGGGCGGCGTCGCCGCGGCCCTCGCGGCGTGTCGCGGGGGGTTGTCGGTGATTCTCACCGAGGAGACCGATTGGATCGGCGGCCAGTTGACCGCGCAAGGTGTCCCCCCCGACGAGCATCGGTGGATCGAGCAGTTCGGCGCGACGCGCAGTTATCGGGCGCTGAGGGAAGGGATCCGCGACTACTACCGACGCCATCTTCCCCTGACGGAGTCGGCGCGCGCACGCTGGAACTTGAATCCCGGCGACGGATTCGTTTCGCGATTGTGCCACGAACCGCGTGTCGCGGTGTCCGTGTTGGAGGCGATGCTGGCTCCGTATCTGGGTGGCGGCCAACTACGCGTGCTTCGCGAGCATCGACCGGTCCGGGCGGAAGTAGAGGGTGATTTCGTGCGTGCGATCGCCGTGCGCAGTTTGCGCAGCGGCCGGGAGCGGGTTTTGCGTGGGAGGTGGATCCTTGATGCGACCGAGCTGGGGGAGTTGCTGCCGTTGGCCGGGGTGGAGTGGGTGACCGGCGCGGAGGGGAAGGCGGAGACCCATGAGCTGCATGCGCCGGAGAAAGTCGATCCGCTCAACCAGCAAGCTTTCACCGTGTGTTTCGCGGTCGACCATGTCGCGGGCGAGGAACACCTCATTGAGAAACCCCGGGACTACGATTTCTGGCGTTCCTACGTGCCCCGCCTGACGCCGGCATGGCCGGGGCGGTTGTTGTCCTGGACCTATTCGCACCCGCGTACCCTCGCGCCGCGGACCGTGGGCTGTGATCCCGAGCGCGAGGAGATCCCCGGCGGTCTGCTGAACTTGTGGGCGTACCGTCGGCTGGCGAAGGCGACAAACTTTCAGCCGGGCGCCTATCCGGGCGACGTGTCCCTGATCAACTGGCCGCAGAACGATTACTTGCTGGGGGATCTGCTCTCCGGCACCGAGGAGGAGCGCGCACGGCATCTGGATCAGGCGCGGCAGTTGAGTCTGTCATTGCTCTACTGGCTGCAGACCGAGGCACCCAGGGCGGATGGGAAGACGGGTTGGCCGGGATTGCGATTGCGCCACGACGTCCTGGGCGGACCGGCCGGACTGGCCAAGGCCCCGTATGTGCGCGAGTCACGGCGCATTCGCGCCGTGTACACCATCACGGAGAAGGACTGCGGCGTCGCGGCGCGCGCCCAGGCGCTCGGGCGTCCGGAATCGGAGGTGCGCAGCGAAGCGTATCCCGACTCGGTGGGCATCGGGCACTACCCCATCGATCTGCATCCGAGCACGACCGGCGACAACTACATCGACTTCGAGTCGCTGCCGTTTCACCTCCCCTTGGGGGCGCTGCTGCCGGTACGTGTGGAGAACCTGCTGCCGGCGAACAAGAATATTGGCACCACCCACGTCACCAACGGCGCGTACCGGTTGCATCCGGTGGAGTGGAACATCGGGGAGTCGGCGGGTGCCTTGGCGGTGTTCGCCGAGCGCCATCGGGTTCCGGCACGTGCGGTGCGGGAGCGGGCCGGGCTCCTGAGCGAGTTCCAGAGTTGGATCCGCGGACAGGGGATCGAGACGCACTGGCCCTCGGGATTCTAGAGCAACCGATGGTCAGGGTCGGATGTGCGCTGGTTTTGCGGTAGGGTAGACGCGGTGAGCACAATGAACCTCAACGCAGGCGCGAGTCAGTGGCGCGTGCAGGGCATGACCTGCCAGAACTGCTCGCGTCAGGTGCGCGAGGCCGCGCAGTCCGTGGCAGGGGTGGCCAGTGCGAGTGTGGACCTGGGGGCGGCTCGGCTTCGGGTGCGGTGGGAACCGGGCGCCACGAACGACGCGGTGGGTGTGGTGAAGGCAGTTACGGGAGCGGGGTTTGAGGTCTCGGAATGGGTTGTGACGGGAGCCGTGGGAAGAGGGGAGGGCGAGCCAGAGGCGCCGGGCCGCGAATGGCGTGGGAACGTGCTGGGGGCGGGAGGCGTGTCCTTGTTTCTCGCTCTGGCCGAATGGGTCTTTGGCTGGGGGCACACAGCTTGGTTTCCGTGGGTGGCGGGGGTGATGGCTGGGTTGGTCCAGGGATGGGCGGGAGCGCGCTTCTATCGTGGAGCTTGGAACCAGCTGAAGCGGGGCGCGGCGAACATGGACACCTTGGTGAGCCTGGGGTCGACGGCGGCGTTTGCGCATAGCGCCTGGATCCTGGTCGCGGGGCGTGGGGGGCATGTTCATTTTCTCGATTCGACCGCCATCATCGCCCTGATCAGTGTGGGGCATTGGATGGAGGCGCTGGCCTCGTCGCGCGCCGCGGGCGCGATTCGTGCGCTGATGGAGCTGTCACCGGCACGTGCCTTGCGGGTCGAGGCAGATGGCAGCACACGCTCGGTGCCCGCGGAGGATGTGCTGCCGGGGGACCGCGTGGTGGTGGGGCCAGGCGACCGTGTGCCGGCCGATGCGGAGATCGTCGAGGGGGCCGCCTCCCTGGATGAGTCGATGTTGACCGGCGAGTCGGTTCCGGTGGAGAGGAAGCCGGGAGATCGGGTCTGGGGGGGGACGTTGAACCAGGACGGCCGGGTCGTGATTCGCGTGACGGCGTCGGGCGATGGCACGGTGTTGGCGGGGATCATCGCGGCGGTGGAACGTGCCCAAGGCAGCCGCGCGGATATCCAGCGTCTGGCGGATCGCATCAGTAGTGTGTTCGTCCCGGTGGTGGTGGGTCTGGCGG
>JADLFD010000714.1 GCA_020845805.1 Verrucomicrobiales bacterium
CCTCGAAACGCCGGTCCACGCCCCCGCCACCGCCCTGCTTGCCGTCAGCATCAAGAGTCAACACGAAGCCCCTCCCGTTCCTTGTCCCTCGCCCCCGGCCGGCGTGGCCGATCGCCGGTGGGCCTCCGCCCGTTCCGCCACGCGGTCGTGCGGAGTTGGCTCATACTCGTAGTCGTCCGGCTCCACGTAGTCCTTGCGCATCGGATGATCGAGGAACCCTTCCCACATCAGCAATCGACGCGGATCAGGATGCCCTTCGAACACCACGCCATAGAGGTCCAGGATCTCCCGTTCCTGCAGCTCACACCCACGCCAGACCGGGGTGAGCGACGGGACCGAGACGTCCTCGCTGCGATTGGGCGTCCGCACTCGCAGGATGACCGGGCCGTGCTTCGCCGCCATGGAGTACAGGTGATACACCACCTCCAAGTAGCCGGGCTCCAGGCGCGATTCCTCGACCTCCTTCTCCACGCCATCGACAGTCCGTCGGACCTTGGCCTTCACGGCGCGATCCGGCCAATCCACACCGGTCACGTTCGAACAGTAGTCGAGCCGAAGAACCGGATCGTCGCGCAGGAAACGCGCCGCGGCGCGCAGATGCTCGCGGTCCACACGCAGCGAATGCTGCGCCGAAGGCGCGCCGTTCTCCACCCACTCCAGACGCGCGCCAGGACAAGCCGTTTCCAGCCGGGTCTTAATCTGATCCAGGGATTGCATCGCGCTAAAGGAATTCTGGCTCACGGCATCGCGCCCGAAGCGGGAGGCACCCAAAGTGCTGGATTCTTGGGGGGTTCAACGTCGTGCTCGCCACACCGAGGAATCAGGAACTCGCTGGGGGCACCAGCTTGCAAGTGCCGAGGTCGATTCGGCCCCGTCAGGGCCTGCCCCCCGATCTTCTCCTGCAACGTCATCAGGGCGTGCAGTAGCGCCTCCGGTCGCGGAGGACACCCAGGGATGTGCACATCCACTGGCAGGTATCGGTCAATGCCCTTCAGCACGTTGTAGCCCTGTTTGAACGGGCCTCCGGAAATCGCGCACGCGCCCATCGCGATGACGTACTTCGGTTCCGCCATCTGGTTGTAGAGCCGCACGATCTGCGGAACCATCTTCTTGGTCACCGTCCCTGAGACGATCATCAGATCAGCCTGCCGGGGCGAGGGTCGAAAGACCTCCGAACCGAACCGCGCCATGTCGAACCGCGCCATGGTGCTGGCGATCATTTCGATGGCGCAGCAGGCGAGTCCGAACTGGAGCGGCCATACCGAGTTCTTGCGACCCCAGTTGTAGACCTCGCTGATCGACATGATCACCGCACCAGGCGCCTTGGCGATGGTGGGGTTCGCGTCCGGAACCGCAGAGTCGGGCGTTGGATCGTTCGACGACATGGCCTTGAACGACATCAGCGCCAGCTGAGGATCCCCTTAAGCCACGCCCAAACGAGACCTTCCGCCAAAAGCAGCAGGAAGGCCGCCATGGCCAGTACCGCACCCATCGGCAACCCCGTGAACGCTGTGGCAAATGGGATCAGGAACACACTCTCCACGTCGAAGACCAGGAACACGATGGCATAGAGGTAATAATGGATGCTCTGCTGACCTCCGGGGTCGCCGTCGGAAGCCAGGCCACACTCGTAGTTCGACGACTTCTCCGGACCGGGTTTGCCGGGAGAAAATGCCACCGCCCAGGCGCGTGCCAACAGCAGCGGGACAGCCCCCATGGCGAGCGCCATGCAGACACCCACCAACACGAGGCCAAGGGGGAATTCTCCGGGCGGTTCCACGCGGACAAAAGTGGACTCAAGCCGCCCCCCCAAGTCAACGCCGGTCCCGGCGAAACCCAAACCAGACCACGCCACCCACCAAGAAGAGCGCCGCTGGGCCAGGCTCGGGAATCTGGCCCGGCAATCCCCCCGCGGGCCCATACAGACGTTGCCACTCTGAAAGCACAGAATCCGAGACGGCAGGCACAGCAAAACCCTGCAACCCTACGAGGTTCCCAGGAACCAGAAGCACCCCTCCCCCGAGGCGGACCGAGGTCGGCGCCGACTCTCCCACGCCCACGCCTTCGAACGCGGCACTTCGCGTCCGAGCTTCGGCGTACGCCGGACCGAGTCCGGTGTGCCACGCCACGAGTCGGACCTGCGCGGTCTCGCCTGGAACCCCGTCAAGCAGCCAAACGGTTCCGCCCGCCGTGATGTACCCACGTCCTTCCACCGGGCTGTCCCGGAAGGGCACCGGACTTCCAAGTGCGATCTCTCCCGCATACAGCTGGCCCCACACTTCACTCGAAACCGGCGTTCCATCGGAATACGTGACGCGCGCGTCCACGGTCCCCGAGATCCGGGTCGCAAAATTAACGGTCCCCTGGGCTCGCGACACGAACTCTCCGGCCAACAGAGCGACTGCAGCGGTGCAGGAGAGCCGAAGGGTCTTCATGGCGCAAATCTATCACTGAGCCCCCCGCCCTGGGTAGATCTGTTGTGGAGCCTTGAGCTCACCCCGCACCGCGACACCAGGGACAGGGCTTGGCGTCAACCTACGCCAGGTCGCCAAAGCGAGGCCTGGGGAGCTTTGGGATGATGGGTGCTGCCTTACCTGTGTTGTACGACGATGTGGGGAGCGACTCGCAGACAGCAGGGACAGGCCTTGGGGTCTCGTAGGTTCTCCGGGAGAGAACCAGGCCGTTAAGGTCGTCCAGGCCAGGGCCAGGCCTTAGCCGAAGCCGTTCGCTCAGATAGGGGGCGCGATGGAAATGGAAGAGGCCGCCCTTGCGGGCGGCCTCTTTCGGATACTGCTGCAACACAGATTACTTCTTCCGGCGGAGGACCAGCAGTCCCGCACCCAGAATACCGAGAGCAGCGATGGAAGGCTCAGGAACGATCGAAGACACGTTGAAACCCGCGAGTCCGACGAGGTTACCAGGAGGCAGCGTGCCGCCGCCCACCGTCACGGAGATCGCCGCCGACTCCGCAGTTCCATTCATTCCCTTGGCCACTGCTTCGGCATAGGTCGCGCCGAGACTGGAGTGCCAAGCCACGAGCTTGATGCTCGCCGTGCCGCCGGAGGCGACGCCAGGGACTTCGACCGTGCCACCTGAGGTGATGTAGCCCTGCGCCGCCGCGGGGGAATCACGGAACGGAACCGGATTGCCGAGAGCGGCCGTGCCGCTGTACAGCTGACCCCAGATGGTGCTGCCGGCAGGGGCGCCGTCAAAAGTCACGCGAGCGTCCACCGAGCCGGTGATACGCGTCGCGAAATTAACCGTTCCCTGGGCGTACGCCGAGGCCGCGGCCAACAGTGCTGTCAGTGCGATTGTGAGGTATTTCATTCGGTTTCCTGTTTTGGGCTGGTGCGGAGGAAGGAAGTCGGGCGACCCGCGAGGATCGCCCGCCGAGAAAATCAATTCATGCAGAGGCTAACCGATCAGCAGGCAGCGCTGATCATCTGCACGAAGAGCCGATACCAAGGACAGGCCTCGACGTCAATCCATGCCAAATCATACACGACTGGCTTGGGGGGCTGCGGGATGCTGAGGACCTTACCTGTAGCCAGTAACGGTGCGGGCAGCAACGCGCCGACACCGGGGACAGGCCTTGGGGTCCCGACTTTTCCGCAGGTGAGAACTAGGCCGTTAAGGTTGTCCATGCCACGACCGAGCCTTGGCCGAAGGCGCTCGCTCAGGCAGGCGCCTCGATGGAAATGAAAAAGGCCGCCCTTGCGGGCGGCCTCCTTCGGATACTGCAGCAACACAGATTACTTCTTGCGGCGGAGGACCAGCAGGCCCGCGCCCAGAAGACCGAG
>JADLFD010000715.1 GCA_020845805.1 Verrucomicrobiales bacterium
GAAATCGCCTCCGTGCTCGCGTTCTCGGCCATCCGCAACAATGACCGGGTCGGGCTCCTGCTTTTCACCGAGGACACCGAGGCCTTCATCCCGCCGCGCAAGGGACGCCGCCACGTGCTGCGGGTCATCCGGGAGATCCTCTTTTTCGAGCCCAAACAGCGGGGCACCGACATTCAGTCCGCACTGCAATACATGCAGCGCGTGCTGCCGCGACGCGCGGTGGTGGTGCTGGTCTCGGATTTCCTCGGCCAGACCCGCACCGCGGCGCGCGACGTCTCCGCCCATCTCAAGCGCGGCGCCGTGTTCAGCACCACGCTCGGCCAGGTTTCCCTCGCCGCGTTGCGCCAGGCACGGCGCCGGCACGACGTGGTCGCCGTCCAGGTCGTCGATCGCTTCGAACTCCAACTCCCGCCGCTGGGCCGCATGATCCTCAAGGATGCCGAAACCGGGGAGGTCCTGGAGATCGACACCGGCAACCGCCTGCGCCGCGAGGCATTCGCCGAACGACAACGCCGCGCTCAAAACGAACTGGAGCGGTTGTTCCGCTCCGCCTCCATCGACTTCATCCAGTTGCGCACGGACCAGCCCTACGCCGCCGCCCTGGCCCGCTTCTTCGAAACCCGCGAGAAACGCCGCCGTCGCGGCTGATTCCCGATGGCCAACCCCGTCTCCAACGCGACCCCCGCGGCCGTGTCCGCCGCCCCTGCCGCCCAGGACGGCCTGCGCGACATCGTGGACGCCATCCCCGTGGTGGATTGGTGGCAGCGACTGCTCTATGGCGGCCTCGCCCTCCTCGCGCTCGGGCTGCTGGCTTGGTTCGCCTGGCGCTGGTGGCGCGCACGCCAGGAGCGGCTCTCCCGGCCGGAACCCCCTCCCCCGCCCCTCCCGCCCCACCTCTGGGCCGCCCGCGAACTCGACTACGCGCTGCGCCTGCTCGGGGATCCCGACGCCTTCTGCACCGAGGTCTCCCGCATCCTGCGCGAGTACCTCGAACGCCGATTCGGCTGGAACGCGCCCGACCGGACCACGGAGGAGTTTCTCGGCAGCCTGCGCGCGGAATCCACCTTCACCGAGGATCAGCGCCGCACGCTGGGTGAGTTCCTGGCGGGTTGCGACCTGGTCAAGTTCGCGCGCCATGACCCGACCGAGACCGAACTGCGCGAACTGCACACCGCGGCGCTGCTGCTGGTCTCCGAAACCACCCCTTCCGCGGTCTACGGCACCCAAGTGCCAGGCACCGCCACCACGCCCGACGCCCCTTCGAAGTGAGCTTTGCCCATCCATGGCTGCTGCTGCTGCTGGTCCTGCTGCCCCTCCTGGCCTGGCTGCGGCGCCGTTGGGCTCGTGAATCGGCGTTCCTCTACTCCTCGACCCAGCTGGTCCAGGGCATCGCTTCGCTCAAGCAGTCGCACGCCTCCATCGTGCTGCGTCAGTTGCGCTGGCTCGGATTGGCCTGCCTGATCGTGGCGTTGGCCCGCCCGCGGATCGGGGAGAGCGAGGTGTCGGTCAGCGCCAGCGGCATCGATATCGTGGTGGCCATGGACTTTTCCATGAGCATGGCCGCGGAGGATTTTCGCGTGGACAACCGCCGCGCCAACCGCGTGGCCGCCGCCAAGGATGTCCTGCGCAAGTTCATCGCGCGCCGGCCCAGCGATCGCATCGGCCTGGTGGCCTTCGCCGGACGCGCCTACGTGGCGGCTCCCCTCACGCTGGATCACGCCTTTCTTCTCGAGCGCCTCGAGCAACTCCAGCTCGGCGTCATCGAGGACGGCACCGCCATTGGCGCCGCCATCGCGGCCGGACTCAACCGGCTGCGCGATCTCGACTCCAAGAGCCGCATCCTGATCGTCATGACCGACGGCCAGAACAACGCGGGCAAGGTGCCCCCGGCCACCGCCGCCGAGGCCGCCAAGGCGCTGGGGGTGAAGGTCTATACCATCGGCGTCGGCACCCGCGGCGTGGCCCCTTACCCACAGCGCGACGCGTTCGGACAGGTCCGCTACGTGCCCACCAACGTCGATATCGACGAAGAGTTGCTCACCAAAATTGCCGAAGGCACGGGGGCGAAGTATTTTCGCGCCGTCGACATGGACACCCTGCGCTCGATCTACGACGACATCGACGCGATGGAGAAGACGACCGCCGAGGTCACCACGTACCAGCGGTACCATGAGGCCTTCAGTTGGTTCGCCATCCCCGGGCTGATCCTCTTGTTGCTGGAAATCGTGCTGGGCCACACCGTGTGGCGCAAACTGCCGTGACCTTCGCGCACCCCATCCTGGTCTGGGCCGCCGTTGCCTGTGTGCCGGTGCTGGCACTCTTCTTCGTGTGGTCGTGGCGCACGCGACGACGGCTCATCGCCGAGTTCGTGCCCCGCCGCCTGCAGGCCGCACTCACCCTCGGCCACTCTCCCCGGCGCGCCCGCACCCGCGCGCTGCTGCTCCTCTTGGGCACCGTGTTCCTCATGCTGGCCCTGGCGCGGCCCAGGCTGGGCGCCACCAGCATCGAAGTGACTCAGCGCGGTCTCGACATCCTCGTCGCCCTCGACACCTCCAAGAGCATGTTGGCCGAGGACGCCGGACCCGGCATCAGCCGCCTGCGGCGCGCCAAGCTCGCCGCCCTCGACCTCGCACGACTCGCGCGCACCGACCGTGTTGGTCTCATCGCCTTCGCCGGCACCGCCTTCCTCCAGTGCCCGCTCACCATCGACGACGATGCCTTCCGCCAGAGCGTGGAAGCCCTGGATGTGGATATCATCCCCGAAGGCGGCACGTCCTTCGGCCCCGCCATTCGCACCGCCCTCGAAGCCCATGCTGCCGAGTCCCGCAACGTCCGCGTCCTGGTCCTCTTCACCGACGGTGAAGACCACGAATCCAGCGCGCTCGCCGAGGCCGAGGCCGCCAAGGAAAAGGGCCTCCGCATCTTCACCGTCGGAGTCGGTACCACGCGCGGCGAAATCATCCGCATCCGGGACAGCCAGGGAAACCCCGCCTATCTGAAGGACTCCAAGGGCAACGTCGTGAAATCCGCGCTCAACGAATCGCTGCTCACCGAGATCAGCCAGCGCACGGGCGGTTTCTACCTGCCGTTGCAGGGTCCCCAGGTCATCGAGGAACTCTTTCATCGCGGACTCGAACCACTTCCGCGCTCGGACCTCCAGGCGCGCACCATCGAGCAGTATGATGAACGCTTCCAGATCCCGTTGCTGCTCGCCCTCCTGCTCCTGGCCGTGGAATCGCTGCTGCCCGAGCGCGCCCGCCCCAAGGGCGCGGTGCGCGAACTCCCGGTGGGCCACCCGACCCTCGCCCAGGCCGTCCAATCGGTCACCACCCTGATCCTGGGAATCTGGATCGCGCTCGCCCTGCTCTCGTCCCGAGCCTCCGCTTCCCCTGGCTCCGCCTGGGAGGACTACGAGAACGGGCGCTTCGATCAGGCCCTCCACGAATTCGAACGCCTGGCGCGAGAGCATCCAGAGGATCCGCGTTACCAGTTCAACGCCGGGGCCGCTGCCTTCCGCTCCGCCGATTTCGAGCGCGCCAGTCGGCATTTCTCCAACACGCTGCATACCCCCGACCTCGAACTCCAACGCCACGCCTATTACAACCTCGGCAACACCCTGTTCTCGCAGGGCGAAGGGATCGAGGACATGAACGCCCGCCGTGGACTGTGGGAATCGTCCATCAAGAGCCTGGACGCCGCCATGCGCCTCGCCCCGGACAACCCCAACACCCGCCACAATCTCGACTACGTCCGCACCCGTCTCGAAGACCTCAAGCAACAGCAGCAACAACAACAAAAGCAAAACCAGAAGGACAAACAGGAGCAGAAGGATCCGAAGCAGGACGAGAATCAGCAGAAACAGGATTCGCAGGATCCCTCCCAGGACCAGCAGAAGCAGGACTCGTCGGAGCCGCAGGACTCCCAGGATAACCAGCCCTCCGACCCTCAGCAGTCGGAGCCCAAGGATTCCGAAAGTCAGGCCCCGGAGTCAGGAAACCAGGACCCGCAAAAGGACCAGAACTCGGGTTCCCCCAAGGA
>JADLFD010000716.1 GCA_020845805.1 Verrucomicrobiales bacterium
CACGACGGCAAGCTCTACAGCTCCCGCGCCTCGTTCCGCGAAAGCGCCAAGCGCATCAACGGCCACCTCCGCGCCTGGAACGCTCGCGGTTTCCGGTCCGCGTTCATGCTCCACCGGCTCGATTGGCTGCATGACCTGGACGTCGACTACGACGCCTCGACCTTCGACGTCGATCCATTCGAGCCGCAACCCGACGCCGCGTCGACCATCTTCCCCTTCTGGGTGCCGCGACCCGCGGCCAAACCCGGTTTCGCCCCCCTGACCTCACGCGAGGGCTTTGTCGAACTGCCCTACACACTGCCCCAGGACTCGACCCTGTTCGTCTACCTGCGTCAGGAGAACATTGACCTCTGGAAGCAGAAAGTGGACTGGATCGCCGAGCGCGGGGGCATGGTCCTGCTCAACGTCCACCCAGACTACATCCGATTGCCCGGCACGACCGGGGACCGGGGCTGCTACCCTCCCGAGCACTACGCCAGCCTGCTGGAGTATATCCGCGACAAATATGCCGGCGCCTACTGGCAGGCACTGCCGCGCGATGTCTCGCAGATGGTCCATGCCCTGGAACCCGCCCGCCGGCCACGCCGACCGCGTCACGCGTGCATGCTCACCTACAGCTTCTTCGAGCAGGACAATCGCGTGCAGCGCTACGCGCGGACCCTCGCCGCTCGCGGCGATGTGGTGGATGTCCTCTCGCTGCGCCCGGTCCACCTGGACGACACCCCCAACGGGCGCGCGGCGAAACCGGCTCAATCCGAAGCCGACTCCGGCATCCGTGTCCACCACCTCCAGGACCGGCGTCGGAACGAGAAGGGACTTCTCGATTTCGTCGGCAAGATCGCCTCGTTCTTCACCAAAGCCGCCACCACCCTGGTGCGCCTGCAAAGGCTCAACCGGTACGAGGTCATCCACGTCCACAACGTGCCCGACTTCCTGGTCTTCGCGGCCTGGGACCCGAAGCTACGCGGCGCCCGGGTCATCCTCGATCTCCACGATCTCCTGCCCGAGTTCTATCAGTCGAAGTTCAAAATCCCGACGGACTCCATCACCTTCCGACTTCTCCTGCTGTGCGAGCGGCTCTCCTGCCGGTTCGCGCATCACGTGATCGTGTCCAATGACCTGTGGCTGGAGAAGGTGGCGCAACGCTCTTCCCCCCCCGAGCGCACCACGGCCTTCGTCAACCACGTGGACACCGATCCTTTTCTCAAGGTTGGCAAAGCCAAACCGATGGCTTCCCCCGACCTCATCACCGCCGTCTTCCCAGGCGGCCTGTATCATCACCAGGGACTCCACGTCGCCATCCGGTCCCTCGCGCTGCTCGCGCCCAAGTTCCCCAACCTGAACCTGCGTATCGTGGGCGACGGACCCGAGCGACCGCGTCTGCAAGGCATGGTGGAGGAACTCGGCCTCTCCCAGCGGGTTTCCATCGAACCCCCCATCCCCATTTCCCGCATCCCCGAACTGTTGTCCACCGCCGACATCGGGGTTGTGCCCAAACTCGCGGAGGGTTTCGGCAACGAGGCCTACAGCACCAAGATCATGGAGTTCATGGCGGCAGGCCTGCCCGTCGTCGCCTCCCAGACCCGCATCGACCAGTTCTACTTCGGCAAGGGCGAGGTGCACTTCTTCGCTTCGGATAACCCGGAGGACATGGCCCGCGCGCTCTCCCAGGTCATCACGCAACCCGAACTGCGCGAGACCCTCGTGCGCAAAGGCCGCGATTATGTCGGCGTGAACAATTGGGGCACCAAGTCCCTGGAGTATCTGGACCTGGTCGACCGATTGATCGATTCCCGGTGAGCCGGATTCGGTGAGACGGCCCCCGCCTTGCCCAGTCCATCACCTCGACCGACCGAACACGCTCGTGTCCCTCCGCCTCCATGCGTCTTGACCGCGCCCTGACCCTCGCGGTGGTCTCGCCCCTGCGGTCCGCCTCCCAACGCACGGCCGCGGCTCCTGCTCCCGTCCTGATGTACCACAGCGTCTCGGAGGATCCCGAGACCGGCGTCGCTCCCTACTACCGGCTCGCCACCCCGCCCGCCCTCTTCGAAGAACATCTGCAGATCCTGAAATCCCGCGGCTTTGTCGGCGTCGATCTGGCCACTCTCATGTCGCGCCCGACGCCCTCGGGTGGCGGTCGCCCGGTGGTCATCACTTTTGATGACGGCTTCCGCGACTTTCACACGCACGCCTGGCCGTTGCTCCAGCGCCACGGGTTCACGGCCACCATGTTCCTGCCCACCGCGTTCATCCATGAGTCGCGCCAGGCGTTCAAGGACCGGGAATGCATGACCTGGCCGGAGATCCGCGACTTGAACCGCGCCGGCATCACCTTCGGTTCCCACACGGTGAACCATCCCAAGCTTGCCACGCTGCCCGAAGCCGAGCTGCGCACCGAACTGGTCGTCTCGCGGCAAACCATCGAGCGCGAACTCTCCCGGCCCATCGATACCTTTGCGCACCCCTACGCCTTCCCCGAAGCCGATCGCGACTACGTCCGCCGCTATCGCCGTTGCGTGACGGAAGCAGGCTATCGTTATGCGGTGACCACCACCATCGGGCGCACCGCCACCTCGGACGCACCGGACCTGATCAAGCGACTCCCGGTCAACGGCGCCGATGATGCGGCGTTCTTTTCCGCGAAGCTCGAAGGCCACTACGACTGGATGGGCCGTGTCCAATCCGCCCTCCGCCGTGTCAAACGGCTCCTGCAGCCCGCGCGCCGTTAGTCAGTCACCACCGGGCCCGCGATCCATTTCCCCTCCGATGTCGAACCCCTCCCCACGCTTCGCGCCGTACGTTCTGGTGACTCCCGCCAAGAACGAGGAAGCGCTCATCCCGCACACCCTCGACTCGGTCATCCGGCAAACCGTCCGCCCGGCCCAATGGGTGATCGTCAGCGACGGTTCCACCGACCGTACCGATGAGCTCGTGCGTGCCGCTGCGGCAGCGAATCCCTGGATCACGCTGGTCTGTCTCCCCCCACGCGCAGGCCGCAATTTCGCCGCCGTCGTCCATGCCACCGAACGCGGCCTCCAGGCCCTGACGGTGGCCCACCATGAATTCATCGGGCTCCTCGACTCGGACGTGCGGTTCGATCCCGACTACTTCGAGCGCGTGCTGGAAACCTTCGCCAGCCAGCCGCGCCTCGGGCTGGCGGGAGGCCGCGTCGTCGATGTGGGGCATCCCAAGGACCGCATCCCGCGCAACGTGGAGGACATCCCCGGCGCCACGCAGTTCTTCCGCCGCGCCTGCTTCGAAGCCCTGGGCGGACTCGTCGCCATTCCGGAGGGGGGCTGGGACGCACTCACCTGCGCGCGGGCGCGGATGTGCGGTTACGAGACGCGGCTGCTTACGCACCTGGTGATGGACCACCTCAAGCCGCGCAACGTCTCTGAGGGGGGCGTCCTGCGCCGCCACTGGCACATGGGTGCCCGCGACTGCGCGCTCGGCTATCATCCCCTCTTCGAGGCGCTGAAATGCGTGGATCGCCTGCGTGAGTCCCCGCCCGTCCTCGGCGCCATGGCGCGTGGCCTCGGCTTTCTCTGGGCTTCCGCACGCCACGGCTGCCGCCACGTGCCTGAACCGCTCAAACGTTTCGTCCGCCAGGAGCAGCTGCGACGCCTCCGCCTGATGTTCCGGCTCCCGCCGGGACCCCTCCCCCAGGCGCAGTCGTGTGCCCAGGGATCCGCGGGCCAGCCATGACGCCGCCCCTTCCCCAGCTCGCCATCCTGATCGTCAACTGGCGATCCAAGGACTACGTCCGCCGCTGCCTGGAAACGGTGCGCAACACCGGCGCGGCGTTGCGATTGCAGATCATCGTCGTCGACGGAGCCTCCTTCGACGGATGCGCCGAAATGCTTCGGGACGAATTCCCGGAGGTGGAGTTCGTCCAGA
>JADLFD010000717.1 GCA_020845805.1 Verrucomicrobiales bacterium
GCGAGCAACGACTCCAGGCACCGCGGGAGATATTTCCCGTGGTTGTAGTTCGGCACGATCACACAGAGCCGCGGCCGACTCATCGATCCCCTCCCAAACGCGGCAACACGGTCTCCGCCACCGTCCGCCCCACCGACAACGACGCCGTCGCCGCCGGGGAGGGCGCGTTGCACACGTGGATCACCTGCCCATCCTCCCGGATGTCGAAGTCGTCCAGCAGCTTCCCGTCGATCGAACAGGCCTGCGCACGAATCCCGGCGCCGCCCGGTTCCAGGTCGCCGCCCTGGATTCCAGGCACCAACCGCTGCAAGGCGCGCACAAAGGCCGCTTTGCTGAACGAGCGGTGGAACTCCCCCAGCCCCATGCGCCAATACCGCTTCGCCACCACGCGAAACCCCGGCCAACTCAACGTGCCCCACGTGTCCGCCAGGCTGAAATCAAACTTCCCATACCCCTCCCGCGCGAGGGCAAACACGGCGTTCGGACCGCACTCCACTCCGCCACCGATCATGCGCGTGAAATGGACTCCGAGAAACGGGAACGCCGGATCGGGAACCGGGTAGATCAGGTTTCGCACCAACCGACAGGCCGCCGGCTTGAGCACAAAATACTCCCCGCGAAACGGGGTGATTCGCAGGGGCAGGTCCGGATGCGTCTGCAATGCCAGGCGGTCCGAATGCAACCCAGCGCAGGCCACCAACACTCGCGCCGTCCAGGTCCGATCCGGGGTCGCCACCTCCACCCCACTCCCCGTGCGACGCACCGATTCGACGCGACAGCCGGTGCGGATCTCCCCGCCCAGCACGCGGATGCGGTCCGCGTAACGCTCGGACACCGCCACGTAGTCCACGATGCCGGTTTGCGGCACCCACAGTCCGCGGATGCCCGTGCAGTGCGGCTCGATCTCGCGGATTTCCTCCGGACCGAGGAAGCGCAGGCCTTCGAGACCGTTGGCCACGCCGCGACGGTGCAACTCCTCCAGCCTCGGCAATTCCTCCGGGCCGGTGGCCACGACGATCTTCCCGCAGATCTCGTGGGGCACACCCTGGCCGCGGCAGAACTCGAGCAACTCGTGATAACCGCGCCGGCAGTTCGACGCTTTGAGCGAGCCGGGCTTGTAGTAGAGGCCGGAGTGGATGACCCCGCTGTTGTTTCCCGTCTGATGACGCGCGAGTCGCGGCTCCTTCTCCAGGAGCAGCAATCGTGTGCGCGGACGCGCCTGCAGCACGCGGAGGGCGGTCGCCAGCCCCACGATGCCTCCACCCACGATGATGACGTCGAAATTCATCGGCCACGGTCGCTTACGCAGAAGGACCTCGCGAGACGCTGGGGAAGGACCAGGGACGGTTCAAGCCGGGTTTCGCACCGCCGTCGGCGCGGACTCACGTCCGCGGCTACACCCCCCTTCCGTTCCGTAGCCGCCGTCGTGAGACGGCGCTCGCTCGCTCGACCACTCCCGCTCACCCCCTTCGCCAACGCCATCAGCGCGGACTCACGTCCGCGGCTACTCTTCAACGACCACGATAGAACACCTTTAGACGCGCACGCGCGAGCGAGGCAGGAAGGAACCTTCGGCCAGCTACCTCGGCACCGCGCCGTGCCGCGTGCCGCATAGGGCGCGGGACCATAGATGGCCAAACCAACTGACAAGATCAACCCAGGGCTCGCCGTCGGATACACAAGGCTGCAATCACCACCAAGTAATAGACAGGAACGCAACCCTTGTGCTACCCGTGCTAACAAAAAAGTTGACCTGTGAAGTACCCGTCCAGGGCTATGTCCCTCTATTCCCACTATCTGCGGCGCTTCACATGCCGCACAGGTTCTCCCACTGCCGCTCTATCCGGCGCAGCTCGCTGTCTGTTATGGGCCGCTGCTCTAGCCTTCCCGGCTTTCGGAGCGGGAATAGAATTCTCCCGATCTCCAGCGACACCAGTGCCCTCAATGCAGCGTACATATGCGACCGCGGCCTGGGGTGACTTTGATGGCGACGGAAGACCAGATCTTTATCTTTGCGGGCTCGAACCAGGACCCGGTCAACTCTTTCGCAACACCACAAACGGGATGGTGCGCGTGGATACCGGAAATATCGCCGAAGACTCGGTCGCGCGCGGAGGAGCCGTTTGGGGGGACATCGACAATGACGGAGATTTAGACCTTTTGGTCGGTTCCATATTCTCTACATCTGATCTTCTCTATCGCAATAATGGCAATGGCATACTTACCTCATTCACAGCACTACCCGCTACCGATGGGTTTATGCGCCAGAGCCTCACTAGCTCAGACATCAACTCCGACGGATATCTAGACTTCTTTGTGGCCAACGGAAGCGGAGGAGGTTCGCAACCGAACTTCCTCTTGATGAACAATCAAGGACTCTCCTTCTCCCTTGACACGAAGAGCGAGGCTGCCGTGGAGAGCAGACCTTCCAACGGTTCCTCGCTAGCGGACTATGACAATGATTTGGACTTGGACCTTCTTATCACCGATGCGCTGAACCCAAACTCCCTGTTTCGCAATGACCTTGGCGTGTTTGTTCGAACGACGAGCGGAGCCCTGGGTGAGAGCACTAGCCCACAGGGTGGAAACGGCGCGGCATGGGGTGATTATGACAACGATGGAGATTTGGATCTCATTCTACCAACGGGGCAGCGCTTCAACCTCCTGTTCCGCAATGATGGCGGCACAATAAGCCGTGTCGCTAACCCTCCGATCACCGATGCGGCAGCAGGCAGTTTCGCATCCGTCTGGGCGGACTTCGACAACGACGGTTGGCTCGACTTACTAATTAGCCAACGAGATCAATCCCAACTGCTATATCGAGGCCTGGGAAATGGCGGGTTTGAGAAAATTGATATTCCCGTTTTATCCAGTGTGCAGTCAGCCAACGGCCTGGCAGTCGCGGACTTCGACTTGGACGGCGATCTTGACGTCTGGATGGGAAGCTGGATAGGCGGCCCCCCGTCGGTCCTCCTCGAGAACCACGCTTCAGGAAACCATTGGCTACGCGTCAAGCTTCAAGGCGATCGATCGAATCGAGCGGGCATCGGAGCTAAGATCATAGTAAGCGCACGGATCGGAGGTAGGGCGGTCTCTCAGCTCAGACAAGTCGGCGGATTCGACAGCGTTGGCTCCCACGAACTCATCGCACACTTCGGACTTGGCGATGCCCTCTCGGTTGAGTCAGTCACGGTAGAATGGCCTTCCGGAGCCGTGCAGAACCTGGGAGCCCAGGAAGCGGACCAGGTTCTCCGTCTTCAAGAACCTCCTCCTCCCCCACTTAGCTTCAACCCAGGTAGCAGCCACTTTACGAATTCCACGACTCTCATTATTAGCACTCCGATCGTGGGTGCGGAGATTCGCTATACGCTCGATGGAAGCGATCCGCAGCCCGCATCCATACTGTTCGTGGACCAGATCATCTTGACACGTACAACCACGGTCCGCGCCAGATTGTTCGCCAACGGCTTTCCTGCGAGCGAGACCGTGTCGGCTCACTACTCAGCAGATCCTGGGCTCTATGTTGAACCGATAGGTGGGCGGTTCACAAACTCGACCTCTATTTTCCTCGATAGTCGCATACCCGGGACACAAATTCGCTACACCGAAGACGGAAGCACACCAACGCTCGACTCCAAAGTATACGTAGGACCGATTCGGATCACCACCTCCGCGGTGATCAGTGCGCGAGGTTACTTGAACGGGTTTCCCGTGACCGAGGTGGTCAAAGCCTCGTATTTGCGCGTTTACGCTTTCGCAGCGGACGGCATCAGCGACGACTGGCGCCGTCAGTATTTCGGCGATGACTTTCAGACTGATCCCCGGGCGGCTGCTGATGCCGATCCGGATTTTGATCGATCCTCAAACCTTCAAGAATTTGCCGCAAAGACACATCCGTTGGATCCGCTATCGGGATTCTCTTTGACCGTCCGCGCTCTCCCCGAAGTTGGGTTTCCGTCCGTCCCTGGTCAGCGCTACCGAATACTGAGGCGAACCACGATCACCGGATCCTTCGAGGCAATCACCGAGATCACTGCGGAGGGCTCGCTCACTCGCTACGTTGACCTTGAAGCCGGAACGATGGTGAACCCCGCATTCTATATCGTGGAACCTGCGCGCCCCTAGAACGTTCCTCGGTCCAGACCTCGCCCTAGTTGCGAGGTCTTCGGCTCCCACGGACCGTCTGTTCGCCAACGCCATCAGCGCGGACTCACGTCCGCGGCTACACCCCCCTTCCGTAGCCGCCGTCGTGCAGACGGCGCTCGCTCGCTCGACCACTCCCGCTCACTCCGCCCGCCAACGCCATTCGGCGCGGACTCACGTCCGCGGCTACTCTTCATCGACCGCGATAGAAGAGCTTCAGACACGCACGCCCGAGCCAGGGAGGGAGGAACCTTCGCCCCGCGATCTCGGCCCCACGCCGTGCGGCGTGCCGCAAGAAACCCGCGGTCAGGAAACGGCGATGCCGCATCGAGCCGCCCACCAACCGCATCATCGGCAGCCCAAACCCGCCGAGCAACCCGCTCGCGCCGATCCGTGAGGCGACGTCGGCATACGGCTCGCTCTCCAGATACTCCAGGATCCGCAGCATGGTCTCCCGCCGCTGGGCGTTGGATTCGGCGGTGTTGTAGTAGGACGTCGCGTGCAGATTGAACACGGACAACACGTCGGGCACGTGCACCATGCCGTGTCGGAAAGCGATCACACACGTGGCAAACCAGTCTGTGAACCAGCGCAACTCCGGCTTCCATCCCCCGGCCGCCGCCAGCGCCGTTTTGTTCATGAGCGCATGCTGACCCGAGATCGTCAGGCGACCAGAGCGTCCCAGGCGCACCATGGCTTCCGGATCGAGAAACGCGCCGTCCGTCGGCATGCGGGTGCCGTGGCGCCAAGTCATGCCCGTGCTGTGACATCGCCACTCGGTCAACCC
>JADLFD010000718.1 GCA_020845805.1 Verrucomicrobiales bacterium
CCGAGCCCAGAGAAACACGTCGGCCATGAAGTTCGTGTCGGGTCGCGCTTCCATCGCCTCCGAATCCGTGGAAAACACCACGAACCGCCCATCGCGGGAAAGACCGGCGACCTCGGCGTTGCGCGAGGCGGGGGATCCATTGGCAGCTCGGCTCGCCAGCGCCAGCGAGGGCGCGGTTTCCGGCGCCGCCACGACCAACTCCACCGCGTCCAAGGCCGCCCCCCCGGAGATCGAGCTCGCTCCCAACCGAAAATCGCGTCGCGGCTCCAGCGACGTCGCCGAGGGTTGAATCATCTCCACCCGAATCACCTCGTGGGCCCCCGCCGGGATCACCCCCGTCCGCCAACCCGCGCCCAGGACCGAATCGGTGATGTCCGCACCCGTCCGCCCCCAGACCACCTTCACCCCCGCGCCAACTCCCGTCACCGGTCCCTCCCCTCGCAGCAGGAAGGCCGCTTCCGGTCCCGCGTTGGAGACTTTCACTTCGAACGCCGCCACGCCTCCCGCGGCCACCAGCGTGGAAGCGCGTTGCGGGACCATGGCATGCACGAACCCTTCCCCCACCCACGACTCGGCCCCGCTCCCCGACCGGCGCACCGACAAATCCGCCCGGGTCTCCCCACGGTCGAGCAGGAAGACATCGGCCGTGCTGTTCCCGTCCCCCGGGACCAGGTTGTACGCAAAGGAGGTGAACGCCACATAGCGCCCGTCGGGACTGCACCGCGCCTGGAAGGAATTGTCCTCCGGACCATACCCGCCTTCGCTGACATCGAGCGGGCCGGTGGCGCCGGTCGATTGATCGTGGACGAAAACGCGGAAGAGACCGGGCGCTCCGCCGGGCGCCAGTTGCACGTCATCGCTGCTGAAGAAGACAAACCGCCCCTCGGCACTGATCGATTCGGGATAGCCATCCCCCGCGCTGGTGGTCACCCCGGGACGTCGATCCACACGACGCACGCTCCGGGTCTGCCGGTCCACCACCATGACCGCGAGGAATTCGTCCGGCTCCCCACCATCCAGGAGGTCCGCATACGACATGAACACCACGTAGCGACCATCGGCGCTGAGGATCGGGTACTCGCTGCGATCGTCGGACTCCAGGATCCCACCCTCGGGCGCACTCACCCGCTCGGTGGTGCCCAAACGCCGATCGCGCACGAACACGTCCCAGGTGGCGTTCCGATCACGCGTGACCAGATTGTACGCGTACGAATGGAACGCGACCACCGAACCGTCCGCACTCATCGAGGGCGCATCGCTGTAGGCGTTCCCCTGGACACCCCCGCTCGAAACGCTGACACGCTCCGTCAGGCGCGTGGTTCGGTTGCGTACGAAGACATCCCGGGTCTTGTTGGAATCGGAGGGCACCAGATCCGACGCTTCGGAGGCGAAGGCAACCTGGGTGCCATCGGCGCTGAGCGCGGGGGAATCGCTCTCGGCGTTGCCCGCGCCGCGCCCGTCCTGTCGCACGCTGACCAGCTCGAGACGCCGTGTTTCCCGATCCCAAACGTAGATGTCGGGCGCGCCGTTGGCATCTCCCACCGTCAGGTCCTGGGCCTCGGACACAAACACCACCACCCGGCCGTCCGCACTGATCACCGGATTGTAACTGTCACCCCGCCCGCCGACCCCCGCCGTGGTCTGGCTGATGCGGACGAGGGTGTGTTCCACGCGGTCCACGAGGAACACGTCGCGATAGCCCTCACGATCTCCCGTCACCAGGTTGGTGGCGAAGGAGTCGAAGGCCACCCAGCGGCCATCCGCGCTCACCACGCCCCCGCTGCTGGTGTCATTGCCCCAGGAACGCGTCGGATGCCGCGAGATCGACTCCAGCCGTGAGACCGGCGCCGCCGGCGCCGCCGGCGTCGCCGGCGCAGGCACGGTGTCCGCCGCGGCCAACGCTCGCGCCAGGTTGAGACGCCCCCCCGACACCACCCGCCCGGCCCAGGCGGGCAGGACGTCCACTGAGGAAAGGATCAGCGTCCGCAACGCGTCCACGGTCAGGTTCGGCCGATGCGCGAGCAGCAGCGCGGCCGCGCCGGCCACATGGGGTGAGGCCATGGAAGTGCCGGAGAGTACGGCGTAACGCGCCCCGCCCCGAAAGGTGCTCAGGATGCCCGAACCGGGAGCGGCGAGATCGACGGTCGTGCGCCCGAAATTGCTGAAGGAAGAGGCATCATCGCACGACGTGGAGGACGCCACGGAGAGGATCTGCGGCACGTCGAAGCACGCCGGATAGACAGGCAGCAGGTCGTTGTCCTGACGGTCATTCCCGGCGGAACACACCACCAGCACCCCTGCTGCGCCCGCCGCCGCCACCGCCTCGTTGAGGGCGAAGCTCGGGAATCCTCCCCCCCAACTGCAGTTGATGACGCGCACGTTCTCCCCGCGTTCACGCAGCGCCACCACGTAGTCGAAGGCCGCCACCAATTGGTCGGTGGTCCCAAAGCCATCAGCCTTGCCCACGCGCACCGGGAGCAGGGAGACATTCCAACAGACACCGCTCACGCCCAGCGCGTTGTTACCCACGGCCCCGATGGTCCCCGCGACGTGGGTTCCGTGGCCGGCCTCATCATTGGGATCGCCGTCGCCCTCCACCACATCCACCCCCCGGTCGTCGTCGATCCAGCCGTTCGCATCGTCATCACGGCCGTTCCCGGGGATCTCGCGACGGTTGCGCCAGATATTGGCGGCCAGATCCGGATGCGTGACATCCACTCCGGTATCGAGGATGGCCACCACCACGTTGGTGGATCCCACCGTGCGCCCCCAGACCTCGGGCGCGCCGATGCTGGCCAGACCATAAAGCCGGGTGAGCTGGGGGTCGTCCGGAAGCCGCGCGGCGGCCGATTCCGCGGCGGTGTGAAGCTGGTACCGATGATTGGGTTCGACGGCCAGGACGCCCTCCTGCCCGCGGAACCAACGCAAGGCTTCCTCCAGCGGTTGGTCGGCGGCCAGGCGCACGAGCCGCCAACCGCGTGTGCCCACCACCCGTTCCACCCGGGCTCCGGCGGGCAGCCGCAGCCCGCCCATCAGCTGGGGCCCGGCGCCGGGAACCCATCGTGTCTTCACCAGCACTTCCCCGCGGATGGGCTCCGCGCCGGCGGCGCTCGCAGCAAGGCTCAACCCAAACCAGGCTGCCAACAGCACCGCGGTCCTGGCGCGGCATCCCCGGAGACTCAGCATGCCGGCAGGGTAACAGCCGATCGGAAAACTGGAAGGGTACGACTACATCGCCACGTAGACGCGGTGCACGTCGTCGTGGTCATCGATCGCGGTCAGGAAATCCGAAACTTCCTTGCGTTGAGCTTCGGTGAGCTGAGGGCCGTTCTTCCCAATGTACCGCATCTCGCTGGCGGTCACTTTCCAGCCCGCCTTGGCCAGCCATTTGGTCACCACCGCCAGGTCCTTGGGCTCGGTGAAGAATCGCGCGCCCTTCTCGCCTTCCGGCACTTCCTCGGCCTCCAGCGCCTCGAAGTTCTGAGCACCAGCCTCGATGGCATCGCCCTCGGCATCCTTCGACTTGTCGGTGTGCGTGGCTTCGACAACCCCGAGATGGTCGAAGAAGAACGCGACGCTGCCGGGAGTCCCCAGCGTGCCGGTCTTGAACAGGTTGCGGATGTCCGGGGCGGTGCGGTTCCGGTTGTCCGTGAGGCACTCGACGATCACCGGCACGCGATGCGGTGCGAATCCTTCGTACGCGACCGTCTCGTACTCGACCTTCTCGTCGGTCAGCCCGGCGCCCTTCTTGATCGCGCGCTCAATGGTGTCCTTGTAGACGCTGGCCTTTCGGGCCTTCTCCATCGCCACCGCCAGCCGCGCGTTGAGATCCGGATCCGGCCCGCCGAGCTTGGCCGCCACCATGATCTCGCGCGTCAACTTGGCCACCATCTGGCCCTTCTTCTGCGCGTTCGCTTCGCGACCCGCCTGCTTCCATTGTGCACCCATGACCCGGAAACCTTAAACCGCGGAACGTGCCGCCGCGAAACGGAAAATCATCAA
>JADLFD010000719.1 GCA_020845805.1 Verrucomicrobiales bacterium
CCCCGTGATTCGGGGTGCCGGCGAGGGGTGGCTCGGGGCTGGCGGCGTGCCTCGGAGGTGGCTCTGCGGAGCGTTGCCCCCCTTCCGGCGATGGGCTGGCGGCTGGCTGGCTGTGTTTCCTGGGCTCGCCAGCGTTGTTTCACGTGAAACAAGCCCGGCTGTCTGGCGTGGATGTTCGCGCTGGATGCAGCCGGCGTCGGCATGTTTCACGTGAAACAACGTCCGGGAATCAAGGCCTGCCTGGGAATCGGGCGACGAGGGAGCGGTCTTGCGGGGTGGCGGAAATCGGGGAGCTTCGGGGGCTGGCGGCGTTGTCGACTCGGGTTCAGGGAGCGGAAACTGGGGCTGCCGGGGGTGGACGGGGGTCGGTGGGTGTCGGCGGGGCCTTCGGGGTCGGTGGGTGGGGTGCTTCGAGGACGCTTCCCCCCTCTTCAGCCCCCGGCCGGTGGACTGCTGGTCTTGCGCTGTGGATGCGGGCAGCTCGTGGGGCTGCGGCGGGCGAGCCGGCGTTTCGGGGGCTCCCGCCTGGTCTGGTTGGTTGCTGCGTGGTTGGCTGCCGGGGTTCGCTTGCGGTGCGCTCTTGCGTGGAACCTGCCTGGCTGCTTGCCTTCGCTTGGTGGGCGGTGTCGGCACGGTGAGCCAACCCTGGTGACGGGGGTGGCTTGGTGGGGCGGGGCTCGCTGGCTGGGGACTGGTGGTTTGGGTTGCGCGGGCAGGGGTTGCGCGCTGGTTTTCTGGCGTGCATCGAGTATTACGAACAACGCCATCGTCGGCCTGAGGCTCCCTGAGGCTTTTTCAATTGTTTCAATCATTAGTGAAACATGCGGGCGGGGTGGTGCGGAGGTTGGTCGGTAAGATGCACGGCCTGATGAGCGGAGAGGCAGCAGAACAGATTGACGGACCCACGCCGGGCTCTTCGTTAGTGCCACTTGGTGGCACTTGTCGTGCGCGGTGTCTGCGCGCTGGCGACCTGATCGTCGTGGCGGTTGTTGCGCTGGTTGTGCGGGCGTTGCACCTGATCGCCACGGGGGACATGCCGTTTGTGCTGAACCCGGTGGGGGACGGGCGCGGCTACCTCGACTGGGCGGCGCGGATTGCGTCCGGCAAGTGGTTCGGCACGGAGCCGTTCTACCAGGCTCCGCTGTATCCGTACGTGCTCGCGGCACTCAGGAAGGTGTTCGGCGCGGAGGTCGGCGGTGTGCGGGTCGCGCAGGCGGCGGGGGGGGCGACGGCGAGCGTGGCGGTCGCGTGGGCGGGCGCGCGGTTGTTCGATCGTCGCGTCGGGTTGGTGGCCGGGGTGATGCTGGGGTTGTATGCGCCGGCGATCTTCTACGACGGCATCGTGCAGAAGACCTGCCTCACCGGTCTGCTGACGGCCGGCTGTCTGGCGCTGGTGGCGGAGCATGGGTACTCGCGGCGCGTGTACACGGCGGCGCTGCTTGGTTTGTGCGCGGCGCTGCTGGCGCTGACGCGGGAGAACGCGCTCGCGTGGCTGCTGCTGTTTGCGGTGTGGATCGCGACGGTGCCCGCGGCGGGGGGCGGGAAGCGATCGTGGCGAGCGCTGCTGGCGTACGGGTTGTGCGCGGGGCTTCCGCTTGCGGCGGTCAGCGCGCGCAACGCGTCGCTCGGCGGCACGTGGTCGCCGACGACGTACCAGTCGGGCTCCAACTTCTACATCGGCAACGGCGCGGAGGCGGACGGGCTGTACCGGCCGCTGGTGAAAGGGCACGAGACGCCGGAGTTCGAGCGCGACGACGCCGTACGGCTTGCGGAGCAGGCGGAAGGGCGGTCGCTCGCGCCGGGCGAGGTCTCGTCGTACTGGTGGCGGCGATCGCGCGAAGAGATCTCGGCCGCGCCAGGGCGCTGGTTCGCGCTGCTGGGTCGCAAGCTGCTCATCACGCTGGGCGCCTACGAGGTGCCCGACGTGGAGAGTCTGGAGGTGTACGGGGAGTTTTCGCCGTTGTTGTCGGCAGTGTCACGGTTGTGGCACTTCGGAATTCTGCTTCCGCTGGCGGGGGTGGGTCTGGTGCTGAGCGCGTCGCGCCGGCGCGTGCTGTGGCCGGTGTATGCGATGGTGGTTGTGATGGTCGCGGCGGTGGCGGCGTTCTTCGTGCTGGGGCGCTATCGCTATCCGCTGGTGGGGCCGTTGATTGTCTTCTCGGCGGCGGGCGTCGTGGGGGTGGTCGACGCGGCGCGGGCGGGGGGGCTGCGGCGGGTGGTGTGGCCGGTTGTGGTCGCGCTGGTTGCGGCGGTGGTTGCGAACTGGCCGGTGCTGGATCGCGCGAAGCTTGGGGCGATGGCGTACATGAACCTGGGCGTGGCGATGGCGCAGCGGGGCGAGGAGCACCTGCCGGACGCGACTCGCTACCTGCGGGCCGCCGCGGACGGTCATCCGGGCTCACCGGAGGCGCAGTTCAACCTTGGCCAGGCGCTGGCGATCTCGGGGGATGTGCGCGGCGCGATTGAGCGGTTCCGCGCGGCGCTGGCGCTCCGGCCTGACCTGGTCGGCGTGGACTTTTTCCTTGGGCAGTTGCTGGAGCAGGTTGGGGATCGTGAAGGGGCGTTGCGGCATTACCGGCGGGCGGTGGAGCTGGATCCGAGGGACGCGGAGGCGCGGGCGGGGGTGGGGCGGATGGGGGGGTGAAGTTCGAAGTTCGAGGAGAAGAGGGACACAGAGGGCACGGAGAACGGAAGGCGGAGCACGTGGAGGCGCGTTCTTGCCAGGGGTGGAGAGCCTTCCGGGTTGATGCTGGGATGTCAGGTTGGTGGCACTTGTTGAATGTCAGGAGGGAATTGGGGGCTGTTGGTCGCGCTTCGGGCTATGGTTCGACCGGGATGGTCGTTTGAAGGGTGGCGAGGTCGGTGTCGCCGTCGTGGTCGGGGTCTGCTGGTGCGCACTGCGGGCCGGTGGGTTCGGCCGGGCCGGTGAGGCAGTTGGCCAGGGCGGCGAGTTCTTGGCCGGTGACACAGGGTGGTCCGCTGCGCGGCAGACCCTGGGCTGGAGGTCGCAACGCCGTTGACGTTGAGGATGGGCGGGCGCATGGTGTGGGTGATTGGCATGGCGGGCGGGTCGAGGGGGAGGGGGCGGGGGAGCACGGGGTGTGCGCGGCTTGTTCCTCGCGGTGCATGCGCCTTCACTTCGCCGCAGGGCAGGTTGTGGGCGGCGGGATGTCCCGGGGCGTGTTTGCGGTCGGGTGGTTCTCGACCCCGAACGACTCGGTGTCGCACGCGACACCGCTAAACACGGTCTGGCCGAGGG
>JADLFD010000720.1 GCA_020845805.1 Verrucomicrobiales bacterium
CCTCCCCCTCGTTCGTTCCGTAGCCGCCGCCGTGCAGACGGCGCTCATCCGCTCCAGCAAACCCGGTTCGCCAACGCCATCCACCGCGGACTCACGTCCGCGACTACTCTTCAACGACCACGATAGAAGACCTTCAGACACGCACGGGCGAGCCAGGCCGGGAGGAACCTGCGGCCAGCCACCTCGGCACCGCGCCGTGCCGCGTGCCGCAAGAAACCCGCGGTCAGGAAACGGCGATGCCGCATCGAGCCGCCCACTAACCGCATCATCGGCAGCCCAAACCCGCCGAGCAACCCGCTCGCCCCGATCCTTGATGCGACATCGGCATACGGCTCGCTCTCCAGATACTCCAGGATGCGAAGCATGGTCTCCCGCCGCTGCGCATTGGACTCCGCCGTGTTGTAGTAGGACGTCGCGTGGAGATTGAACACGGACAATACGTCGGGCACGTGCACCATGCCGTGCCGAAAGGCGATCACACACGTGGCAAACCAGTCCGTGAACCAGCGCAACTCCGGTTTCCATCCCCCCGCCGCCAACAGCGCCGCTTTGTTCATGAGCGCATGCTGACCCGAGATCGTCAGGCGACCAGAGCGTCCCAGGCGCACCATGGCTTCCGGATCAAGAAACGCGCCGTCCGTCGGCATGCGAGTGCCGTGGCGCCAAGTCATGCCCGTGCTGTGACATCGCCACTCGGTCAACCCGCACACCAAACCCACGCCGGCATGCCGTTCGAGCTGGGGCAGCGTCTTCTCCAGCCAGCCCGGCAGAACCTTATCATCGGCGGCCAGGAACGCCACGTAATCTCCGCGAGCCAACCCCAACCCGCGATTCATGGTGGGCACCACCCCGAGATTGCGTTCGTTCGGCTCGAGCCGGAGCCGCGGATAACGCGCCGCAAACTCAGCGAGCACCAACCGGCTGTCATCCTTGGACCCGTCATCGATGACGATGACCTCGTCGGCGGGCACCGACTGCTCCATCACCGCCGTGAGGCACGTGGGCAGCAGCTTCGCGTGATTGTAGTTGGGAATGACCACCGACAACCGCGGAGCGCTCATGCCCTGGGCCCTCCCGTGCTGATCACGCCATCCAATCGAGGCCATGCCCCCCCGCCAACCATGTCCCGCGCCTGCTCCAGTCGTTCCGGCGAGTCGATGGCACACCGGTCACCCGAGAGCGGCACGGAATACAGGCGTCCCGTTCCCGCCAGCTTCACGAACACATCGCGCGGGAAATCCGCGGCGCGTCCCGCGGGGATGTGGTCGAGGACCTCGGGCGAACAGACGCAGACTCCCGAGTTCACCCAGGTAGATGCGACCCCGACCCGCGCTGCCTCCGTGGGCCGTTCCAGAAACCCGTCAATACGACCGGTCGCCTCATCGCGGATCACCACGCTGTTCGACTTGGCCCGATGATGCACCAGCACGGTCACGAGCGCGCCTCGCTCGCGGTGCACCCGGAATAAGTCGCTAAAATCCTGGTTGGTCAGGATGTCGCCATACTGCACCAGGAACGGCTCGCCGCCGTCGCGAAAGTACCGCTCGAGCAGTTTTACGCCGCCCGCCGTCCCCAGCAGCTGCGCCTCCGGCGAGTAGGTCAGTCGCAGCCCCCATTTCGAACCATCACCGAACGCGTCGCGGATCACCTCCGGACGGAAGTGCAGGTTGATCGCGACGTCGGCGATGCCCTGCGCGCGCAGATGCCCAAGCAGATAGGCGAGCAACGGAACGCCGCCGACGTCGAGCATGGGCTTCGGCCAGTCGCGCGTGAGATCGCCCAGTCGCGTGCCATACCCGGCACAGAGGAGCATCGCTTTCATGCGTCGCCCAGAATCCAATCCGCCGCCGCCGCCAGGTCCCGGCACACGTGATCCGGCCGTAAGGACGGATCCACTGGCTCCGCACTCTCGATCGGGGCGTCGACATGCCTTCCCGTTTCCACCAGCACCGTGCGACAGCCCGCGCGCGCGCCCGCCGCAATGTCCGTGAGGCGATCCCCCACCAGGTAACTCCGCGACAGCGCCACACCCAGCTCGCGCGCCGCACGGACGAGCATACCCGGGGCCGGCTTGCGGCATTCACAAATCTGGCGGTACTGCGGGAGGGACGCCTTGGGATGGTGCGGACACACGTGGATTGCGTCCAGGGACGGGGCGCCCTGCATCGTCAGCAAGCCCGCCATGTGCCGGTTCAAGTGCGCGACGTCCGCCTCCGTGGCCAGCCCGCGGGCCACCACCGTCTGATTGGTCACCACCACCAGCTTGAATCCGGCCGACTTAAGCCGCGTGAGGGCGTCCACCACCCCCGGCAACACCCGCACCTTCGCGGGATCCACGATCAGGTGCACGTCCTCGATCAGGACGCCGTCCCGGTCCAGAAACACGGCCCGCGCCAGAGTCATGGCACGACCACCTCCAGGTCGCGCCCCAGCGCGCGCAGGCGTTGCGAAACGGGCCCCGACAACACCGGAGGCAACGCGACAAAGACCGCCGCCCCGCGCGGCACATCCTGCGGCGCCAGGATCGGACGTCCAAAG
>JADLFD010000721.1 GCA_020845805.1 Verrucomicrobiales bacterium
GGCAGCCAGGACTCACGACTGACGCTCCCGCGCGGTCAGGCGCACGGTCAGCGATTCGTAGCCCATCGTGCGTTCGTAGCGCGACTCGCGCTCCACCCGTTCCTGGGCGTTCAACACGGTGACGCCACCCAACCGCGCCACGCATTGCTGCAGGAGGGTGCGCAGGATCAATCGCGCATGCGCGGCGCCCAGACAAAGGTGCGCGCCGAATCCAAACGCCAGATGCGGATTCGGTTTCCGGTCGAGTCGGACGTCGTCCGGAGCCTCGAACACCGACGCATCCCGATTGGCGGACGCCCAACAGAGCGAGACGCGTCCGCCTGGGCGAACCTGCTCCCCGTGCACGTCGGTCGACACCGGACATACACGACCAATGTGCGTGAGCGGGGAGATCACGCGGAAGAACTCCTCACCGGCATGCACGATCCGGCTCGGATCCTGGCGCAGGAACTCCAGGTCCTGAGGACGCGCCGCCAGATGGGCCAGCACTGAGGAGATGGAATGGATGATCGTGTCGCGTCCCCCGGCGAAGGTCAGATTGCCAAACCCCATCATCTCCTCCCGGGTAAGCGGTCTTCCCTGGTAGGTCGCCCGCACCAGCGCACTGAAAAAATCCTCCCCGGGCGCCGCCTGCGCGCGGTCGAATTGCGCGTGCAGGTAGGACTCGAGCGCCGCGCCCTTCCGCTGCCCGTCGCCGCCGTCGCGGAACACGTGCGTGCCCCAACTGATCCAGGTGGCCGCTTCCGCCTCCGGCACGTTGAGCAGATAAGTCAGTGCACGCGACTGGATCGGCAGCGCGAACTCGCGCACTACCTCGATCGACTCACGGGTGAGCGCCTCGTCGATCATGCCGCCGATCAGCGACTCCACCTGCGCGATCATGCCCGGCTCCTTCGCCCGAAGAAAGAACGGCTCCACGATCTTCCGGTACTCCGTGTGTTCCGGAGGATCGATCTCCACCGGCAGCTGCCGCATCGAGCGCACGTCCTCCTCGGAGGGTATGGGAACACGGAACGGCGCATTGGAACTGAAGGTCTTCCAATCCTTCGCCGCGCGGCGCACGTCCTCGTGCCGCAGAATCATGGGCACCTCCTCGCCCTGAAACTCAGCCTGGAAAATGCCGCGCTCATCGCGCTGCTCACGGAAGGGGTCGGAAGCGGGATTCATGAGTGTTGTGTTCACGCCATGGAACCCGCCCCGCGCCCCCGGGTCAACCGGAGCCACGGTGCCACGGTGCCCGAGCGCGGTGGTTGCGCGTTGCATCCGCGGGCGCTTCCCCCAAACCTCGGTGGTGTGAACCCTGTCCGGCTCCTCCTGCCCCTGGCCGTTCTCGTTGCTTTCCCTCTCCCGCTCCCACTCCCGCTCGCCGTGATTGCCGCCGCCGCCACCCTCCCGGGAATCGACCCCGCCATGCAATCGATGGTCGACCGGCAGGAGATCGCCGGAGCCGTCACCCTGGTGATCGCGCGCGACGGCATCCGGCACGAAGGCATCGTCGGACACGCCGACCTGGCCACCAAACGTCCCCTGACCCTGGACACGCTGTTCTGGATCGCCTCGATGTCCAAACCCATCACGGCCACCGCGGTTCTGCTGCTGCAGGACGAGGGTCGCGTGAACGTGTCCGATCCGGTGGCCAAGTACCTGCCGGAGTTCGCCGCGCTCAAGACCCCCTCCGGCAAACCGGCCAACCTCACCCTCGCCCACCTGCTCACCCACACCTCCGGACTCGGGGAAGCGTCGGGCCCGGCCGCGGGCGAAGCCAAGACCTTGGCCGACCTGGTCCCACTCTGGGTTGCCGCGCCCATGCAGTTCGAAACCGGCGAACGCTGGAGCTACTGTCAGAGCAGTATCAACGCCGCGGCCCGCGTGGTGGAGGTGGTCTCCGGCCAGTCCTTCGACCGCTTCCTGGACGAGCGCGTGTTCAGGCCGCTGGGCATGCGCGACACCACCTTCTACCCCGACGAGGCCCAACGCGCGCGACTCGCCACCGGCTACAGCCGCCAGGCGGACACGGGGACCCTGCAACCGTTTCCACACCGCAGCGACCTGGCGCGTCGTGACCGTCCGCCGCTCGGCAATGGGGGACTGTTCTCCACGCCGCGGGACTACGCCCGGTTCTGTCAGATGCTGCTCCACGGCGGAACCCTCGACGGCCGCCGTTTTCTCAGTCCGGTGGCTCTGCGCCTGCTCTCCACGCCGCAGACGGGCGACCTGCCCACCGGCTTCTTTCAGAGCGACGCCTTCGGCCATCATGGCGCTCAGTACGGTTGGGGTCTCGGCACCTGCGTCCTCAAAGCCCCGCACCCCGGGGTCGCCTCCATGCTTTCCCCGGGCACGTTCGGGCACGGCGGTGCCTGGGGCACCCAGGCCTGGATCGATCCCGTCAAGGGCGTGACGTACCTGCTCATGGTGCAGCGCGCCAATTTCCCCAATTCCGACGCCAGCGACGTGCGCCGCGCGTTCCAGGAAGCCGCGGCCGCCGCCCTGGCCGCGCGCTGACAGGCGCCTCCCCCACGCTTCGCCGAGCTTGAAGGCGTCGGCCAGCTGTGGCTCCTTCAGCTCGTGGAACGCCCTGCCAGCCATGGCTCTACCCATGGCCTAGGTGCCTGTCTGGACATTCGAACAAAGCGAATCGACGGACTGGTGCACGGGAGCGGCGCGACGCGACGGCAGGTCCGAGGGCGTTTCCACCTGCCAGCGCTCGCGCTGCTGCTGCTCCGACTCCTCGTGCCCGTCACCACCCTCGCCGCGGTCGCCCCTCCGAGCGCCCCCCCCGCGCTGCCCACCGAACCCCTGCGCACCCTCCGCGAGGTGAGGACGCTGTCCCCAGCCAGGGCGGGCGAACAACGCCCGGTGCGCGTCGAAGGAGTGCTTACCCTGGTGGATCCCCTCCGCCACATGACCTTCTTCGAGGACGGCACCGGCGGCGTCTATCTGGAGTTCACCCAGGACCAGAACCTGCAGGCCGGACAACGACTCCGAATCGAAGGCGTCACACGTCAGGGGCGGTTCACTCCCTACCTCTACGTCTCCCGTCTCGAGGTTCTCGGCTCCCAACCCCTCCCCGCCGCGCGCCCGGTTGACATGGAGACGTTCCGCGCCGGATTCCGTGAAGGCGAACGGGTGGCGCTGACCGGCCGGGTCCTGGGACTCACCCCCCAGGAGGATCGTACCCGCTTGAAGCTGGCGTTGTCCGGGGAGGTGCTGACGGTGTGGATCAACCGGCTGGAACCCCACACCCGCGAGACTCTGCTAAACGCCCAGGTCCGGGTCGCCGGCATCTGCGCCGGAGTGTTCAACGATCAAAACGAAATCACCGACTTCCATCTCCATTGCGCCAACGCCTCCGACATCGAAGTCCTGACCCCGCCACGTCCGCCCGGAGCGCCCGCCGCCGCCAGTGAGATCAAGTCCCTCGAAACGGACTGGGTCCTGGCCGGACCGGACCAGATCCGCTGCCAGGGATGGGTCACCCTTCACTGGCCCGGGCGATTTCTCTTCATCACCGATGGCTCCGGCGCGCTCGAGGTGCGCGGCGAGGAATCGGACCGTCTGCAGCCCGGCGACTCGGTCGAAGCCATCGGCCTGCGAGCCGTCGCCCATCGGCGCATGATCCTGACCGAAGCCACCGTGCGGCGGGTGGCCGCCGGGCCGCCGGTCGAAGCCCCGCTGGCGACGCTCGAGCAGATCCACTCGCGACACAGCCATGGCGACCTCGTCCGCCTCGAAGCAGAACTGGTCAGCGTGCCCTGGCTCTCGGAGGAAGAGGATTCCCTGGCGGCGCCGCGGGAGGACGGCACCGCGCTCACTATGGTCCTGCGGCAGCAGGACTTCTTCATTCGTGCCGAGTTTCCCCTCGGCACCCCCTCCTCACTCCTGGGCGGCATCCCGGCGCACAGCCTGATCAGCGTGGCGGGAGTGCTCGCCGCTCAGGGGGCCGGCCCGGGTGAAGCGCTCTCCTACCGCCTCCTGGTCGCGGACCCCGCCGCCATCCAGGTGCTTCGCCGCGCCCCCTGGTGGACGCTCCGCCGCGCGATCCTCGGCTTGGGCGGTGCCGCTCTGGCGCTGGTGTCCGGCGCCGGCTGGATCGTCGGCCTCAACCAACGTCGACGACGCAAAGCCGAGGAAGCCATGCGCCGACAGCGCGAGAAATCCATGCACCGCCGGGATGCGCTGCTCGAACTCACACGCCTGGTGCAGTCCCCCACCGCCCCCGCCATGATGTCCCGCGTCACCGAACTGGTCGCCCACACGCTCGGCGCGCACCGCATCAGCGTCTGGCGGCTCGAGAACGGCGGCGCCGACCTGGTCTGCCAGGATCTCTTCGCCCAGGGCACCCATCACTCAGGCGAACGCCTCGCGCGCCAATCATTCCCCCACTACTTCCGGACCCTGCACGAGGAACCCATCATCGTGGTCGAGGACGCGCGCACCGATCCCCGCACGCGCGAGTTCCTGGAATCCTACCTGGTGCCGAACGACATCCGTTCCCTGCTCGACGTGCCCTTGCGCTTCCACGGCCATCCCTCCGGGGTGCTGTGCATCGAACACGCCGGGGAAACCCGCGCCTGGGACGCCGAGGACCAGAACTTCGCGGTCGGAGTGGCGGATCAGCTGACCATCATGCGCGAAACCACCGAGCGACTGCGCGCGGAACAGGCGCTGCGCGAGGCGCACGCGGACCTCGAAATCCGCGTCATGCTGCGCACCACTGAACTCGCCGAAGCCCGCGACCGTGCGGAGGCCGCGGACCGCCTCAAGAGCGCGTTCCTCGCCACCATGTCTCACGAACTCCGCACCCCGCTCAATTCCATCATCGGGTTCACGGGAATCCTCCTCCAGGGACTCGTCGGACCGCTCACGGCGGAGCAGAAGAAACAGCTCGGCATGGTCCAGAACAGCGCCCGCCACCTGCTCAGCCTCATCAACGACGTCCTCGATATCTCCAAGATCGAGGCCGGCCAGGTGGAACTCGCCCCCGCCCCGTTCGACCTCCGGGACACGGTCCATCACGTCGTGGAACTCGTGCGCCCGCTCGCCGATCGCAAGGGGCTCCGGCTCGAACTCCAGGTCGCGCCCGGGGTGGGGACGGGCTTCAGCGACCGCCGCCGGGTGGAACAGATCCTGATCAACCTCGTGAACAACGCGATCAAGTTCACCGAGTCCGGCAGCGTGCGCCTCGAGTGCGACCAACGCGACGGCCAGATGCAGGTCGCCATCCACGACACCGGCATCGGCATCCGCGACGAAGACCTGCCCCGCCTCTTCAAGCCGTTCCGCCAGCTCGATTCAGGGCTCGCACGACAGCACGAAGGCACCGGCCTCGGACTCGCCATCTGCGCGGGGCTCACCAAGCTTCTGAAGGGTTCCATCGACGTGACCAGCACGTACGGGCAAGGCAGCACGTTCCGCCTGACGCTGCCGCCCGCGGAAAAATGGGGGGGAAAATGAAGACGATCCTGATCATCGAGGACAGCGAACAGAACCTGTACCTCACCCGGTTCATTCTCGAACAAAGCGGCTACCGTGTCCTTGCCGCCCAGGACGGGCCGTCCGGAATCGAGTCCGCTCTCAAGCATCGTCCCACGCTGATCCTCCTCGATATCCAGCTGCCCGGCATGGACGGCTACCAGGTCGCCACCCGGCTGCGGGGCCACGCTGAACTCCGCCGCACGCCCATCGTCGCCGTCACGTCCTACGCCATGACCGGGGACCGCGAGCGGGTGATGGAAGCCGGCTGCACCGGGTACCTCGAGAAGCCCATCAACCCCGCCACCTTCGTCCGCGACGTGGAACGCTACCTCGCCGAAGCCGAAGCCGGCCCCTCACGACGCGTTTTGGTGGTGGACGACGTGGAACCGAATCGCGAGTACCTGAAGACCCTCCTCGAGGCGGACGGCTGGACTGTCGCCTGCGCCGACAACGGCGCCGACGCCCTCCACGACGCCCGACAAAATCCGCCCGTCATGGTGGTCAGCGATATCCTGATGCCCGGCATGGACGGGTTTTCCCTGTGCCGTGAGTGGCGTCGCGACCCGAACCTCGCGCTCATCCCCTTCGTCTTTTACACCGCCACCTACACCGACGAGCGCGATCAGGCCTTCGGGCTCAGCCTGGGCGCCGACGCCTTTCTGCTGAAACCCATGGAGCCAGCCGCTCTGCTCCAGCACCTCCGCGCCTACGCCTCCGACGCCCGGCGCGACGCCGTCCCTTCTCCGGCCCCGCCGACTGAGGACGCCGCCTCCCTCCGCGAATACAACGCCGTCCTGGTGCGGAAGCTCGAGGACAAGATGCTCCAGGTCGAATCGCTCAACCGCGAACTCGAATCCCGCGTGCGCCAGCGCACGCTCGAACTGGAGAACGCCAACTCAAAACTCCAGGCCTTCGGACAGGTCGGCACCTGGACCTCCCGACTCGAACCCACGCCCCAGTTGCATTGGTCCGACGAAACCTGCCGCATCTTCGGGATCGCACCGCAGGACTTCGATGGCCACATCGAGACCTTCTTCAGCCTGGTGCACCCCGACGACCTCGACGGCGTGCGCGCCGCCGGTCGCGAGGTGTGGTCCGGACGCCGCCGGCTCAACATCCAGCACCGCATCCTCCGGCCCGATGCCAGCCTCCAGTGGGTGCATCAGGAGGCGGAATTGGTGCCCGCCGCGGACGGCAAGCCGCCGCAGGTGGTCGGGGTGGTCCGTGAAATCACCGAAACGCGCCTACTCGAGGAGCAACTGCGCCAGTCCCAGAAGATGGAGGCCATCGGACGCCTGGCCGGCGGTGTGGCCCACGATTTCAACAACGTGCTGACCATCATCACCGGCCACGCCTCGTTCGCCGCCACCTTTACCGACCTGCCTCCCAAGGTCCTGGACTCGCTCCGGCACATCGAGTCCGCCGCCGAAATGGCCTCGACCCTCACGCGCCAACTCCTGGCCTTCAGCCGACGGCAGGCACCACAGCTCGTGGCCACCGACCTGAACCGCGTCGTTCATGACATGACACGCATGCTCACCTCCATCGTGGGCAAGGAAATCCATCTTTATGAAACCCTCGTGCCCACCCTGCCGCCGGTCCTCGCCGACCCCTCGATGCTCGAGCAGGTGGTCATGAACCTCGTGGTGAACGCCCGGGACGCCATGCCCGAGGGCGGCCAACTCCACCTCGCCACCTCGGTCGTCCACCTTGACGTCGCCGCCGCCACCCGACTCGGCTGCCCCGGCCCCGGCACTTACGCCTGCGTTTCCGTCGCCGACACCGGCTGCGGCATCGAACCCCGCAACCTGCCCCGCATCTTCGAACCCTTCTTCACCACCAAAAGCGAGGGCCTCGGGACCGGCCTCGGTCTGGCGGTGGTGTACGGCATCGTGGAACAACACCGCGGCCACATCACGGTCCAAAGCCGCGTCAGCTCCGGCACCACCTTCACCGTCTACCTCCCGGCCAGCTGACACCGAGGCCCCCGCCCGCCGATTGCCCCAAATGTCCGGCGCCGAGGCGTGGTGACGGAGTCATCGCCTTTCTTCCGTGCGCACTCGGCCATGGCCAGGGGCGGAGCAGGCCGCGGCCACCGTCACGCGAAGCACGCGGTCGAGGGCTGCGTCGAAGGCCACGGCCGTGAGTCTGACACCGCAATCCAGGGTCGCGCTGGCGCGCGGCGCGGCGCGCAGAATTTGCTCCCTCCGCCCTGGGAAAGCCGGTAGCGTCCGCGTCTCTGTTATGGCCGCTCCCACTGCTTATCGTTATTGTTTCGGGCCTTGGAACATCAGCGAAGGACAGGACCCGTACGGCCCTCCCACGCGCCCTCCGCAAACGTTCGGCTGGAAGCTCCAGCAGCTGAAGGAGGCTGGTTTCGACGCCATGATGTTCCACGACGACGACGTCGTGCCGGACATCGACAACAAGTCCGAGATTCAGATCCTCAAGGAAGCCCGCGAATCCGCCAAACGCCTGAAGGACTCCGGCGTGGCTGCGGAAATGGTCGCCCCGCGTCTCTGGTTCAGCCCGCACACCATCGACGGCGCCTACACCAGCAACGATAAGAAGGCCCGGCAGTACGCCATCGACCGTTCCAAGCGCTGCATCGACATCGGCAAGGCGCTCAACACCAATCTGCTCGTCCTCTGGCTCGCCCGTGAAGGTTCCTATATCCGGGAGTCCAAGAATGCGCGCCGCTGCGTCGACTACCTGGTCGAGGCCATCGACGCCATGCTCGCCCACGACAAGAAGGTGCGCATCGCCATCGAGCCCAAGCCCAACGAGCCGATGGATGTGGCCTACGCCCCCACCATCGGGCACGCCCTCGCCCTCGGCAGCCTGACATCCGACCCCAAACGCGTCGGCTGCCTGATCGAGAGCGCCCACGCCATCCTGGCCGGGCTTGATCCCTCGGACGAAATCGATTTCGCCTCCGCCTTCGGCAAACTCTGGTCCATCCATCTCAACGACCAGAACGGTCTGAAGTTCGACCAGGACAAGCCGTTCGGCTCCGCCAACCTCCGCGTCGCCTTCAACCAGGTCCGTGCGCTCGAGCGCAACGGGTACGGCAAGAAGGGCGAGTACGTCTGCTTCGATGTGCATCCCTTCCGCACCACCAAGGTCGAGCACTGGATGCGGCACCTGATCAACAGCAAGCGCACTTTCGAACGGCTGGTCGAGAAGGCCCGCTCGTTCAACGAAGCCAAGGCCCAGGAACTGATCGCCGATCGCAATTACCAGGATCTCGACCAACTGGTGCTCGAGCATCTCATGGGGAAATAGGAAGCGCGCTCGGCGCCCGATCGACTCCGGTCACTCCACCCCACTCCACTCCGCTTCACGCACCGGCCGCCCCCAGGGGCGGCCGGTTTGCGTTGGGAGCAGGCCGAAGGAAAGGACGAGGACCGTGACCAGGAGGTCGCCCCCCCGAGTCACCGGGCGTCGTCGAAACCCGCCAGGAGTGGGAGTCCGCCGGATCCCCCCGGCGTGACTCCAGCACCGACTCCCGCTCAGGAGTGGGTGAGGTAATACTTCGCCACGTACTCCTGCACCATGCGCCAGGTGGTGTACTCCGGTGCCAGCTTGCCGATCGCGGCGCGCATGCGCTTGATCCACTGGCGCGGGATGCCGTCCGCGTCGCGGTTGTAGAAGCAGGGAATCACCTGTTCGGTGAGGACCTTGTACAGGTTTTCGCTGTCGCGCCGATCCTGCTCCGCCACGTCGGTCGGATGCGAATCCTCGCCGATGGCGAAGCCGTTCACGCCGTCCCAGCCCTCGCGCCACCAACCGTCGAGGATGCTCAGGTTGAGGCAGCCGTGGGTGGAGGTCTTCATGCCGCTGGTGCCGGAAGCTTCCAGCGGACGGCGCGGGTTGTTCAACCACACGTCGCAGCCGCTGGTCATCTGGCGCGCGACATGGATGTCGTAGTTCTCGACGAACACCAGGTGGCCCTTGAGGTCGCTGTGCTTGCTCAAGTGGATCACTTTCTGGATGTAGGACTTGCCGGCGTCGTCCCGCGGATGCGCCTTGCCAGCGAATACGAACTGCACCGGGCGCAGCGGATCACGCACCAGCTTCAGCACGTTCTCGAACTGGTCGAAGATCAGCGGGGCGCGTTTGTAGGTGGCGAACCGTCGCGCGAACCCGATGGTCAGGGCGTCGGTGCTGAGCAGTTGGTCGAACTCGATAAAATCCCGCTGGGAGATGCGCTGTCCCTGGATCAGCAGCCGACGGCGCGCGAACTCGACCAACTGGCGGCGGAGCTTGTAGCGCAACGACCACAGTTCCTCGTCCGAAGTCACGGACGGATCCGTGATGCGACTCCAGAACTCCGGCGAGTTCACCAGGCGCTCCCACGAGTCGGCGGTGCGGATGTGCGGCGCGGAAGGCTGGGCGCTGCCATTGGCGCGTTCCCAGTCGCAATACTTGTTGTACCAGAACCGGCGCACTGTGCCCTTCATCCAGCCGGGCAGATGCACGCCATTGGTCACGTGGCCGATCGGCACATCCTTGACCGCCTTGCCCGGGAAGAGTCCCTGCCACATCTCGCGGCTCACCTGGCCGTGCAGTTCGCTCACGCCGTTGGCCGCACGCGACCCCTTCAGCGCGAGCACCGTCATGCAGAACGGCTCGTGGGAATCGGAGGGGTGCACCCGTCCGAGCGCCATCAACTGTTCCTGCGTCAGGCCCAGCTGCTGCACAAATTTCTGCCCCATGAACCCCATCAGCTCATTGCTGAAACGGTCGTGTCCCGCCTCCACGGGAGTGTGCGTGGTGAACACGCACTCCGACCGCACCGAGGCCAGCGCCTGCTCAAAGGGCAATCCCTCGGCCATGCGTTCGCGCGCCAGCTCCAGGATGAGGAAGGCCGCATGCCCCTCGTTCATGTGGTAGACCGAGGGCTCGATGCCCAGCGCCCGCAGCAGACGCACGCCGCCCACACCCAGCAGGATCTCCTGCATGATGCGCGTGGTGCTGTCGCCGCCGTACACGCGGGCCGCCAGCTTCTTATAGTGCTCCTCGTTCTCCTCGACGTAGGGATCCAGCAGATAAACCGGGACGCGGCCGACGTTCACGCGCCAGGCCTGGAAATGCACCGTGGTGAACCCCATGCGCACCGAGCTGCGCACCGGCTCCCCCTTCGCGTCCAGCACCTGCTCGATCGGCAGGTTCTTGGGATCCAGATTCGAATAGTACTCCGTCTGCCAGTTGTGCTGGTCGATGGCCTGCTGAAAATATCCTTCGCGATAGAAGAGGCTGATCCCGACGAAGCCGATCCCCAGATCGCTCGCCGCCTTGGCGTGATCCCCGGCCAGCACGCCCAAGCCCCCCGCCGCAATGGGCAAAGTCTCGTGAAACCCGAACTCGGCGGAGAAATAGGCCACCGGCCGCCCTGACAGCGCGGGCGCTCCCTCGCGCGCCCAGGTATTGGGCTCTTTCAGATAGCCATCGAAACACGCCAGCACCTCGCGCACCCGCTGCCGGAATTCCGGCTCCATGAGGTGCACGCGCAACTCGTAGTCCGAGACCTCGCGCAGCACCGCCACGGCGTTGTGGTAGAGGTTCTGCCACGAGCGCGGTGAAAGTTCCTGGAACAGGTCCTGGGCGTCCTGATTCCAGGTCCACCACAGGTTCCGCGCCAGCCGGTGTAGACCTGCTTTGAGTTCCGCCAGTTCCGCCGCCGATGGGACTTGTGATGTCATGGTGCGTTCACGACCGACCGCTCTGCGGTTCGGCCGACCTGCCGAACCTAGGGAGGGTGATTCTAGAGCGGCAAACGAATTCTCCACATCAAACCTATCGACGCAGGTCATAAGCCCTTAAGTCCGGTCATGCCGCACCCGGCCCACTCCCCCGCCGTCGGGGAAGGCGCGAGCTTGAGTTTCGACCCCGCCTGTGTCGTTCTCATCCACGCGTCCCTCCGGTCCACCGCTCGCGCGTTGGCCACCACCCAGCCGGAGCCCGGCGTGATCCGGCATAAAAAGAGGTCGGATCCACGGTCCGTGTTCCCAACATCATGATGCTTCCTTCCTGCGCCCGCGCCGCCGTTGTCTCGTCCCTCTCTGCCCGGTGGCCGGACTTCCTCGGTCGAGGGAGACGGGGCGGGTGGAGACCGCGACTCCTGCTCCTCGTCACCCTCGGCTTGGGCCTGGCGCCCCAAGCTTCGCGGGCACTCGCCCCGTCGTCCGGCGCGCGCCTGGATTTTCCGGGCACTGACGCACCCGTGCGGACGCTGTTGGTGACCAATGGCGTGGCGTACCTGGGCGGCACCTTCCGCGAAATTGGCGTGAACACCGGGAGCGGAGTGGTGATCGGGGTGCCCTCGGGTGTTCCCGATCTGAACTGGGCGCGGGCGAACGGCACCATCCTCACCGTGGTTCCCGACGCCGTCGGCGGTTGGTTCATCGGCGGCAGCTTCACCGCCGTGGGCGGGATCGCTCGCAGCGGCCTGGCCCGGTTGCGCAGTGATGGGACGGTCGATCCGAACTGGGTGGCCGAGGTCCGCGGTGGCGGCGTCACCACGATCACGGTGGTGGGACGCGACCTCTACCTCGGCGGAACGTTCTCCGGCATTGGCAATGTCACCCGCAGCCGCATCGCGGTCGTGAGTGCCCTCAATGGCGCTCTCGGTCCCTGGAACCCGGCGGCTTCGGGACCCGTGCAGTCCATCGTGGTCTCCGGCACCCGCGTCTTCGTAGGAGGTTCGTTCACCAACATCGGTGGCCAGGCTCGCTCGAATCTCGCCTCGGTCGACGCCGTCTCCGGGCTCGCCACGGGCTGGAATCCGGCTCCCAACGGTCCGGTGTACAGCCTCGCCCTCGCCGGCACGACGCTCTACGTCGGCGGCGCCTTCACCGAACTCGGCGGCGCCGCGCGCACCCACTTCGGTGCCATCAATTCATTCAGCGCCGCCGTGTCCACACTCGACCCCGCCCCCGATGGCCCCGTCCGTGCCCTGGCACTCACGGACACGCGTCTCTATCTCGGCGGCGAGTTCCACCGCATCGGAGCCCGCGAAGGCAGCGCCGTCGCCGCCCTGAATCTCGCCGACGGCACGATCGCCGACTGGCCGGCCGTCATTTCCGGAGTCGTGCACACCCTGGTGGCGGACGACACCACGCTCTATCTCGGCGGGGAATTCCCCGCCCCGCTGGGCGGACGAAACCTGGCCGCAGTGGGGCTCACGTCCGGATCCTCCGTGCTCCAGACGGCCGTCCGTCCGGGGGGGATCGTCCGCGCCGTGGGAGCCGGCGCAGGCACCCTCTTTGTCGGCGGCAGCTTCTCGCTCTACGATCCCCTGCCCCGCGCGGGCATTGCCGCCGTTCGGGTGGCTGACGGCGTCATCCTCCCCTTCGACGCCGCCCTGGAAGGTCCCACCAACGGCAGCACCCGCGTCTCCGTCAACACCCTCCTGCACCAGGGCACCTCCCTGTTTCTCGGCGGCGAATTCACCACTGCGGGCGGACAGCCGCACACGAACCTGGTTCCGGTCCACCCCGATTCGGGCCAGGCCCTGAGCTGGAATGCGCATGTCCAAGGCCCGGTGGACGCTCTGGCAACGCGTGCCGGGACGCTCTATCTCGGGGGTCGTTTCACCAACCTGGCCGGCGCCCATCGGCAGTTCCTCGGCTGCGTCGCAGCCGATTCCGGCTCGGTCGGAGCCTGGGACCCCGCCCCCAATGGCGGCGTCACCGGCTTCGCGATCGGCACCAACGGCTGGCTCTATGTTGCCGGCGGTTTCACGGGCATCGCCGGACAAACCCGCGGCCGCGTCGCCGCCTTCGATACCGCCACCGACGCCCTGACCCCTTGGGATCCGTTCGCGAACGGCACGGTGAATACCATCCTGGCCCTCGGCGATCGCATCCTCGTCGGCGGATCCTTCGTCTCCATCGGCGGTGAGGCCCGCACCAACCTCGCCATCCTCAGCGCCGGTCTCGGCAACGCCCTCCCCTGGATCGCCCCCACTGACGGCCGGGTGCGCACCCTCCTGGTGGCCGACGACGATCTGCTGATCGGTGGCGACTTCAACCGAGTCCACGGTCAAATCCGCGCCCGCGGCGCGATGCTGTCCCTCGAAACCGGAGCGCTGCTTTCCTGGAACCCGAGCTTCGCCGGTTCCGTGACCGCTCTCGGTGTCGACGTGGTTCAACTGCTGGCGGGCGGCGATTTCACCGCTGTGTCCGGCCCCTTCCATCCCGGAATCGCCGCCTTTCGGGAGGCGGGCTACTCGGTGCTCACCGCCCAACGGACCGCTGCGGGTGTGCTACGGGTGCTCATGGCGGGGAATCACGGCGAAACCAACGTGCTCCAGGGATCCTCGGACTCGATCACGTGGACCAACCTCCGCACTAACCGCATCGTCAACGGCCGCGCCGCCTTTTCCGAAGCGATCGCGCCAGCTCCCGCCCTGCGCTTCTACCGCACGGCACAGTAAGAGCGGTCGGAAGTGTCCGTCGGGCCTGCCTCACGCGATTCGGGGGGTCGCTCGGCGGTCGTCTCTCCCCAAAAAGCGAAGGGCGGGAGACTGTGACCGCACGGTCTCCCGCCCGTTTAGCGAAGCGAACCCACGCCGCGGGCTCGTCCCTCGGCAGGGATCTCCACGCACCGGAATCCGTTACTTCGGCGGGGCCTGCTTGCCCTTTTCCTTGTCGATCAACTTCTGGGCCTCGTCGGCCTTGATCACCTCGATCTTGGCGCCCTTGGACAGTTCGTCGGCGGACGGCACCTTGATGATATCGCTCGTCACCGGCTGCGCCGGCGCGGAGGCCTCAATGCTGATCAGCTCGACGTCGAACACCAGGGCCTGATTCGGGCCGATGCTCGCCGGCGCGCGCATGCCGTAGGCCAGCTCAGCCGGGATGAAGAACTGGTATTTGGATCCCACGGTCATGAGCTGGAGCCCTTCGGTCCAGCCCTTGATCACGCCGTTCAACGGAAAACTGGCCGGCTGACCGCGATCCACCGAGCTGTCGAACTTCTTCCCGTCGATGAGGGTGCCCGTGTAGTGGACCGTCACCTTGTCGGTCGCCGCCGGCTTGGCCCCCGAGCCCTCCTTCACGACCTTGTACTGCAGACCGGAGGCGGTGGATTTCACGCCTTCCTTGGACTTGTTGTCGGCCAGGAACTGCTCGCCCGCGGCCTTGTTCTTGTCGCCCTCGACCTTCTGCTTCTCCTCGAACGCCTTCTGCGTCTCGGTCTGGAAGACCTGCATCGCCTCGCGGATCTCGGCGTCGGACAGCAAAGGCTTGGCGCCACTCTGCGAGTCGCGAACGCCCTTCAGGTAGGCATCCCAATCAATGTTGGCTCCGCGATTCTTCCACATGTTGCCGGCCTGGATTCCCAGCCCGTAACTCGCCTTGTTCCGCGGTTCCTTGAGGTCGCCAGCGGAGGTCACCTCCGCGGCGCTCAGGCTCCATCCGGTCACCCCGAGGGTCACCGCCATCGAAAGCATCAGTTTTTGCATGTCAGACATATGAGGCGGCGATTCTCCACAGCTCGCCGGGAATTTCAACGACGCGCCGCCCCCCCGGTACGGGGGCGAAACCAGGCCCCCCAAGACCTAGCACCCCACCGGTTTTCCGCTCGCATCGAACTGGTGGTAATCACACGTCAACTCCTCCCCGGCGGCAATGTCCCGAAGGGCCACCGTTTCCGGCGCCGCCCCGACCGTACCCGGAGCCCCGGTGTTGGGGTGCGCGGCATGGTTCATGAAAATGGAAAGATCGCCCCCCAATACCCACCGTCGCGAGGCTGGGTCGAGATAGCCATAGTGCGCGATATGACGCCGTGCCGCCTCCGGCCACGCGGTCATCTCCGACTCCTCCAAGACCCGGTCGAAGCCAGACACCCAACGCCAGACAGGGGTCCCCGCCGGAATGGGCACCGTGGCAAACAAGCCCATCCCCTCGATGTCACTACGGCCCACCGCGACACGCACCAGCATCATGGACTGATCCAGGACCAAGCCCGGCACCCTGCGCAAGACCCATCCCCCGAGCGATCGATCTTCCCTTCGCGCTGGCTTCCCCCTATTCCACTGCCATCCCGTCATGCACGACCGCCGTCTGCCGCTGGCCCGCGTTCTCTCCGGTGCCCTCGCTCCACTCCTCCTCGGCCTGGCGCTCCTCGGAGCGCACTCGATTTGCCCAGCCCAGGCCGCGGCACCCAAGGTGGTCCTGCTCATCGGCGAGGACGAATATCACACCTGGGAAACCCTCCCCGAGTTCGCCGCGCGCGACCTCCAGCCACTCGGTTGGGAGGTCCGTGTCATCCAGCAGGACCCCGCCCAGAAGCATCAGTTCCCCGGTATCATCGAGGCTCTGGCCGACGCGGATCTGCTCCTGGTCTCCGTCCGCCGACGCGCCCTTCCCGAAGACCAACTCCGCAGCATCATGATGTACGTCCAGGCCGGGCGTCCCCTGGTTGGCATTCGCACCGCCAGTCATGCCTTCGCCCCGCGCGAAGAGGACCAAACTCTGGGATCGTCATGGCCCGCCTTCGATCCCCAGATCCTGGGCGGCCGCTACGCCGGCCACCATGGCAATGGTCCCAGTGTCACGCTCCGTGCCGACCCCGCCCACGCCGACCACCCCATCCTCAACGGAGTGGATCCCGCGTCCTTCCGCAGTACCGGCTCCCTCTACCGCGTCTCCCCGCTCATGCCCCAGACCACCCCGCTGCTCCTCGGCAGCATCCCCGGGAAACCGGAGGAACCGGTGGCCTGGATGCGCCAGTTCGGACCCCATCGCGCCCGCGTCTTCTACACGTCGCTCGGGCATCCCGACGACTTCCAGGCACCGGCCTTCCGCCGACTGCTCCGCAACGGCATGGCCTGGGCCATGAATCGCGAGAAGGAAACCGCACTCCCCCTTCCCGCCGCGCGTCCGGCTGCGACTTCCCCCACACCCACGAACGCGTCCCCCGCCGCGGCTTCGGACTGGACCCTGCTCGCGGTGCCGGGGACCTGGGAGGATCGGGCGCCGGACCGGTTCGCTCGGCACGATGGCTTCGCCTGGTATCGCTGTTTGGTTCGACCTCCCATCGAGTGGGCCAACCGCGAATGGGAACTCTGGGTCGACCAGGTCGATAACGCGCACGAGGCCTACCTCGAAGGTACCCGGTTGGGCGCCGCCGGAGCGTTCCCTCCCCAGTACGCGGACGCCACCACCGCGAAGAGCCGGTATGCAATCCCCGCCGAACAGAAGCGTCCCGGACAATGGATGCTCGTCGCGGTGCGGGTCTTCGACCATGACGGACGGGGCGGCTTCAAGGGAAAGGCCCCAGCCCTCCGCGCCGGCGACGAAGTCATCGCGTTGTCCGGCAACTGGGAGTTCCGAACCGGGGATGATCCCTCCTTTGCGACACGACAGGCCGGCGAGCAACTCGCCAACTCCCTGTTCAACGAAGTCATCAGCCTCGAGAAATACGAACGCGGCGGAGTTCCAGAAAAAGTCACCGCCGCCGCCAAGCCGCTCCCGCCCGAAGAAAGCGCACGCCGGTTTACCGTGGCCGAAGGCCTCGCCCTCGACCTCGTGCTCAGTGAACCCGTCATCGCACAACCGCTCCACCTCAGCTTCGATGAGCGCGGACGATTGTGGGTGGTGGAATACCGCCAGTACCCTGCCCCAGCCGGACTCAAACTCGTCAGCCACGATCAGTTCTGGCGCGCCGTCTACGATCGGGTGCCGCCCCCGCCGCCGCACCACTTCCGTGGCGCCGATCGGGTTTCTTTCCACGAGGACACCGACGGCGACGGACGCTACGACCGGCATGGGGTCTTCGTCGACGGACTCAACATCGCCACCTCCGCCGCGCGTGGTCGCGGAGGCGTCTGGATCCTGAACCCGCCCTACCTGCTCTTCTACCCCGACCGCAACGACGATGACGTCCCCGACGGCGATCCCGAAGTGCACCTCGAGGGCTTCGGACTGGAAGACACGCACTCCGTCGCGAACAGCCTGCGCTGGGGCCCTGACGGCTGGCTCTATGGCGCCCAGGGCAGCACGGTGTCCGGCAAAATCCGACGCCCCGGTTCCTCCCAGCCACCCGTGGTCACGCTCGGCCAGAACCTCTGGCGGTATCATCCCGAGACGCACGTGTACGAAGTGTTCTCCGAAGGGGGTGGCAACGCCTTCGGCGTGGAATTCGATGATCACGCCCGCGCCTTCTCCGGTCACAACGGCGGCAACACGCGCGGGTTCCACTACGTGCCGGGCGCCTATCTCCAGAAGGGCTTCGAGAAACACGGCCAACTCTCCAATCCCTACGCCTTCGGGTACTTCCCACAGATGGCGCATCCGGACGTCGAACGTTTCACCCACACGTTCCTCGTCTACGGGGGCGGCGCCCTGAGCGGGCAGTTCGCCGGCCGATTGTTCGGCATCGAACCCCTCCAAGGCCGTGTCGTGATGAGCGATCTCACGCGCCAAGGGTCCACGTTCCGGACGCGCGATCTCGGGTACGCCGTCACTTCGGCGGATCCCTGGTTCAAACCCGTGGATATCAAACACGGCCCCGACGGCGCGATCTACGTCGCCGACTGGTATGACTTCCAGGTCAACCACTGGCGGAATTATCAGGGCAACATGGACGCCAGCAACGGACGCGTGTACCGGCTGCGCGCCGATACCAAACCCACCGCCTCCGCCCCTCCGGGGAATCTCAACTCCCTGCCCACCCCTGAACTCGTGGCCCGACTGGTGTCGCCCAACCGCTGGGTGCGCGACACCGTCCTGCGTCTGCTCGCCGACCGGCGCGACGCCTCGGTGATTCCCGCGCTACGCGAACATCTCAGGCAAGCCGAAGGCGTCACCGCCCTCAACGACCTCTGGGCCCTCCAAGCGTGCGGCGGACTCGACCCCGCCTCCACGCTCCTCGCCTTGCGCCATCCCACGCCCGCCGTTCGCGAATGGGCCGTGCGCCTCGCCGGGGATGCGCGATCCGTGCCCGACGCCGTCGCCACCGCCCTCGCCCAACTCGCTCCCGGGGAGGCCGACCTCGAGGTGCGCCAGCAACTCGCGGCCAGCGCCCGCCGCCTGCCCGCGATTCAGGGACTGCCCGTCCTTCGCGCGCTCCTCCACCGCTCCGAAGACGCTTCCGACCCACGCCAACCGCTCATGCTCTGGTGGACGTTGGAGACCTTCCTCACCACGGATCCGGCCCGATCCCTCGCCCTGTTCGACGATCCCGGCCTCTGGTCCCTTCCCCTCGTCTCGGAACACCTGCTCGAACGAACCCTTCGCCGGCTCGCCACTCCTGGAACCCCCGCCGACCTGGAAGCCTGCGCCCGGTTGCTGGAAATCGCCCCCCACGACGCCGCCCGCGCTCGCCTGGTCGCCGGGTTCGAACTCGCCTTCCGCGATCGCAGCCTCGGCGGCCTCCCACCCCGGCTCGTCGCGGCCCTCGGCCGCGCCGGCGGCGGGTCACTCCCGCTCCAGCTGAGAACCGGACGTCCCGACGCTCTCGCCGCCGCGCTGACCATCGTCACCAACGAAGCCGCGGAGGTGCCGCCCCGCGCGCAGGTCATCCAAACACTGGGAGAACTACGCGAACCCCGTGCCCTGGCCCCGCTGCTCGTCGCCACCCGCTCGGAACGCGACCCCATCCGCGTCGCCGCCTTCGGCGCCCTCCGCGCCTTTGACGGACCCGACATCGCCGCCGCCGCCCTGCCGGCTGCCACCCACCGTCATCCCGCCACCCGCACCGCCGCACTCACCCTCCTGGCCAGTCGTCCCCGCTGGTCCATGGCCCTGGTTCAGGCCGTCGATCGAGGCGAACTGAAGCCCGCCGACGTCCCCCAGGACATCCTTCGTCTCCTCCGCCAACAACGCGGTCAGGATCCCGCACTCACCCAGGCTCTGGCGCGACTCTGGCCGCACTCCGGCCGCCCCTCCACCGAGGCCATGGAAACCACCATCCGACGCGTGAGCCAGACCCTGCGCGCCGGTTCCGGCGACCCCTACAACGGCAAGAAGTTGTTCACCGCCGCCTGCGCCTCCTGCCACACGCTCTTCCACGTCGGCGGCTCCATCGGGCCGGACCTGACGCCGTTCCGTCGCGACGATCTCGACACCCTGCTCCTCAGCGTGGTGAACCCCAGCGCGGAGATTCGCGAAGGTTACGAGAACATCGGCATCGAAACGCGCGATGAACGATCGCTCTCCGGCTTCGTCGTGCGCCAGGACGATCGAGTCGTCGTGCTCCGCGGACTCGACGGTCAGGACGTCGTGCTCCAGCGAAGCGAGATCGCCGAACTCCGCGCCGCCGGCATGTCCCTCATGCCCGAGGGACTCCTCGATGCCCTCGAGGATCAGCAACTGCGCGATCTCTTCGCGTACCTCCGCAGCAGCCAGCCCCTCGCCAACTGACCCCCGCCATGCCTCACCCACTCCCCCTCCCGACAGCCCGCACCCTGGTCCTGGCCTTCGTGCTCCTGGCCGCACCTCAGCCCCGCGCCGCGGAGGGGAAGCGCTGGACCCAGGACCGCTTCGCCATCGGTTATTGGGTCGGCCCCCAAACCGCCCACGACGCCGAACAACGCTACCGCGAAATCGCCGAGGCCAACTTCACCCTCGTCATCGGCACCCCCGCCATCACCCCCGACGAACAGTTGCGCCTTTGCGAACGCTTCGGACTCCGCGCCATCATCGAACCGGGTCAGGCCTCACCGCTCCCCGATGGACCCGCCTGCTGGGGCTATCAACTCGTCGATGAACCCAACGCCAGCCAGTTCCCGGATCTCGCCCGCCGCGCCGCCGTCATCCGTGAACAGCGCCCGGGCCGCTTCGGATACGTGAACCTTTTCCCCAATTACGCGAACACCACCCAACTGGGCACGCCCACCTACGAGGAGCACGTCCGCCGCTTCGTGCGCGAGGTCCAGCCCGAGGTGCTTTCCATGGACCACTACCCCTCCATGCGGCCCGAGCGGGATGGTCGCGACGCTTACTGCGACAACCTCGAACTCTTCCGACGCGTCTCCCTCGAGGCCGGGATTCCGCACTGGAATTACTTTTACTCCATGCCCTTCGCGGATCGCATCGACCCCACCGAAGCGCAGATCCGCTGGCAGATCTTCACCGCCCTGGCCTACGGCTCGCGCGGGATTCTCTATTTCTGCTACTGGACCCCCGGCCGCGGCAACGGCGGCACCGGCGAGTTCCCCAAAGGCGGCGCCCTCCTCACCGCGGAAGGCCGCAAGACACGCCACTACGACGAGGCGCGACGCATCAACGCGGAACTCAAGCATCTCGGTCCCACGCTCATGCAGCTCACCAGCACCGGCGTGCGCCGCCTCGACACCGCCAAACCGGAAACCCTGAGCGCCATCACCCCGGGACTGCGCAGCCTCAAACCCGTGGCCGGCGATCCCCCAGCGGCGTTCATCGTCGGGACCTTCACGCACCAGGACGGACGTCGTGCCGTGCTGCTGGTAAACCACAGCCATAGCTTCACGGCGTGGCCCACCGTCGAGTTCGAGGCGCCCGACGCCGCCGTCCAGGAAATCAGCAAGACCGACGGCACGGTCCAGCCGGTCGTGGACGACAGTCCGGAGCTGAAAGGCCTGCAACTGTCGTTCGGCGCCGGGGACGGCCGACTCTTCCTGCTCCCACCCCCGCGCTGAGCGTCACCCACCAGGCACCACCGGCATCCGCCCGCCCGCCCTCAACCCGCGCGCAGAGGCTGCACCGCCGCGGCCGTCAGCGCCGACAGCCGTTCCCGCTGCCGGCCCTGCGCGTCGAAGTTCGCCGGGGCCAGCCAGCGCTCGAAGGCCCGGCGCAGCGCCGGCCATTCCGCGTCGATCACTGAATACCAGGCCGTGTCTCGGTTGCGGCCCTTCACCACTCGGGCCTGACGAAACAATCCCTCGTAGTGGAATCCCAGACGCAGCGCCGCCTCACGCGACGGAGTGTTCAACGCATCACACTTCCATTCGTAACGTCGGTACCCCAGCGCAAACGCCTGCGACATCATCAGGAACATCGCCTCCGTAGCCGCCACCGTGCGCTGCAGTCGTGGCGAATACTGAAGGTGCCCCACTTCGATCGACCCGACCTCCGGATCGATCCGCAAATACGCCGCCACGCCGATCGGGTCTCCCGTGCCCACGTCCACCAGCGCGAAAAACAGCGGATCCTGACTGCCCGCCTGCGCGTCCAGCCACGTCCGGTATTCTGCGGCCGCCGCAAACGGACCGTACGGAAGGTAGGTCCACATCCTCCCCGTCTGATCCGCGGATAACGCCGCGAAGAGCCCCCCGCCATGCGTCACGGCGTCCAGGGGCTCTAACCGCACATGACTCCCGGTCATGACGCGCGCCTCGGGCCGCGCCGGAGCTCGCCAGCCCGGGAGCGGAACCCCGACACGTTGACCCAGGTGGTTGGCTGTCGATTCGGTGCTCATCGCCGTGCGCGCCACGCTCGCCGCGGTGGGCCTGGGAAGCAAGTTCCCGGGACACTGTGGCGAACCTCCCTGCGCCCGTGCAGTCCCATCCGTTCGAGGTCGCCCGACACGATGGAAGCACCCTATGGCGCCCGAATTTCGCTGCGGAACAGCCCCTTCGCCCGGCAATCTCACGCCGTGTCCATGAGCAGCCTTTCCGAAGTTCTGGGCCTCACCCCCGCTGCCCTCGAGAGCCGTCTTGCGGTGCTTCAATTGACCCCCGCCGATCGGGAGCGCCTGGCTGAGATCGCGCCGCTGCTGGAGCCGGGCGCCGAGGCGTTCATCGACCGACTCTACACGCGTCTACTGGGCTTCCCTCCCACCGCCAGTTGGTTCACGCGCGAAGGCACCGTGGCCCGGCTCAAGCA
>JADLFD010000722.1 GCA_020845805.1 Verrucomicrobiales bacterium
GCGCGATAGAACGCGTCTCCCGGACAGGCACGCGCAATCGCGCACTCGTTGCAATTCACGCACCGGTCATGACGCACCTGGAGGTGAAACGAGCCGTTGCCGAACAGTCGGCATCCCTCAATGCACTTGGCGCATCCGATGCACGACGATTCGTCGATGGTGTACTCGAAATACGGATCCTCGATGAACCGCCTCACGATGGCTCCGGTCGGACAGAGCTGGTTCTCCGCCCCAGTGTTCAAGTCGTTGGGCTGGGGCTCGAAGTAGCCGGTGCAAAGATCACAGTACCCGCAGATGGGAAACCAGTTCACGCACTTCACCGCCGATTGCTCGAGCACGCAGTGCGTCGCGCACCGGCTGCAGCACAGGCATTTCTTCGGGTCGATCTGCCACACGGTGTCGGCCACGCCGCTCTGATGGGTCATCACCCCCGCCACCACGCCCGCCCCGGTCAGTCCCGCGACCCGCAGACCGTTGCGGAAAAACTCGCGCCGTGATCCCTCGCCCATGATGGGCACCGGACGGTTCATGCCTCGCGCCTCTGGTAGAAATGGATACGGTCCGAAATCAAATCCAGCACCGCCACCGTTCCCCGCCCGTCCACCGCGACGTCCAGCCCGTCCTGCGCCGCGTCCTGGCCTTCGCGCCCGCGACCGCGCGCATCCGAGGTGTTCGCCCCGAAGGCATCCGGCACCGCCACAAAGGACTCCAGCGTGCCGTCCGGACGATACACCTTCACACGCGGCAACCCCTTCTCGGCCGTCACACACCGCCCGTCCGGCAACAGGGCGATGGCCACCGGATTGCAACATCCGCAAAACGCTTCCGGCCCCACCCCCGCGCGTCCCCACGAGGCTTCCAGATCCCCGTCGCGGGTGTAGGTCTCCACGCGGTGCCGACCCGGGTTGTTCACGCGAATCAATCCATCCGCGCCCATCTCCACATCCAGGAACGGACTCGGCAGCACCAACCCCGGCACGTGTCGGTCCTCCTGCCGTTCGCCCAACCGCAACTCCACCCGCCCCTGCCAGTCACAACGGAACACCACGCGGTTCCCGGAGTCGGCGACAAAAATTTCCCGCTCCGTTACCGCCAACCCAGTGAGAAATGGTTTTCCAGGAAACGCCGGCCAGCGCACCACCCGTCCGCTCTCGGCATCCCAAACCTCCACCCTCTCCTTGAAAGCGAGCACGGCGCGCCCCTTCCCCCACGGACGCACACAGCGCAACACGTCCCCCACCGCAATATCGCGTCGCCAGGAGCCGTCGCGACTCGCCACCAGCCATCGCCGCCCCGCCGCGACGTGCAACTCCCCGTCCTCGGCGAAAGCCAGCCTCCGCGCCGGACCCTGCGCCACTTCCAACACGCGGGTCTCGCGATACTGCACCAGCGCCGGATCCACCCGGCGCAGCTGGTCCACGTCGTATCGCCACGGATTCTCCTCGCGCACCACCTCGGCCCCCGCCGCCCCCGTCACCCCGGCTGCCATGGCGGCCACCCCCGCTGCACCGCGGGCTAATGCGTCACGACGGGTGAGCCGTCCAGACGCCTCGGAGTTCATGATGCCTCCTTCTCGTGGGCGGACCTCCACGCGTTCGCTTTGGGACGCTCGCAGCCCCCGAACGCCGGGCAATCCGGACATCCTGAGGCCTTGAAACACAAACGACCCGACCCCACCCGCGCCGCCATCCCGGTCCCGACCACCACCACGCCGGCAGCCAGCCAGCGCGCAAAATCACGCAGCGTCGTCGCCGACGCCCCCTCGTGGACGCCCTCCCCTTCGCTCCTGATCTCCTGGCTCATCTTGTGGTCCTCCGGTTCACCACCACCCCCCGCGCGACCCAGCCATGATCAACGCGGGAGAGTGGGATGAATAACACCTCCAGATTGGCCTTTGCTTGCGCCCGGGCTATGCCTCCCTGGCCAAACACCCAACCTTTCTTGGCCTCACAACCATCGCTTGGCCTGGACCACACCAAGCCCCGGCCACCGTCCCGACACCCCCTCGCGCCTCCCCAAACCGCCGCGGTGGGCCCTCCCCACACACATCCCGTCCCCGATTCGGCACGGGGCGAGAGGGACCGGCCGACTCCCGATCTGTGGATCACTGCGATCTCTGTGGACGGGTACGGCAAGGCGGAAGCCGCGTATCAGAGAGTGATCCACCAAAAGCCCAGATCCACACCGATCAAGCAGAGCCGGCCGACTCCCATCTGTGGATCTCTGCGATCTCTGTGGACCGGTATGGGGAGGCGGAGACCTCTTGGGGGCGCCATCCACGGCGACCCGTTCTCAAGGCGACTTCGCCATCCCCGACACGTCCAGGCATACCAACCGTGTCACGTCGCGGACCAGCAGGCGTCCGTCGGCCATCGCCATCGGCGCCCAGCACTCGTGCCCCTCCATGACCTGGTAGGTGCCACGCAACGTGTAGGCCCCGGGCTCCGCGGAAACCATCGACAGCCGCCCCCCGTCCGTCAGCGCCAGCACCATGCCGTCCGCCACCATCACCGGACCCAACCCGTGGCTGGCATCCTCACCACTGGTCCACTGGACCTTCCCCTCCGCCGAGAGACACACCAAACGGCCATCCGCGCGCACGCCATACAAGTATCCTGCATGCCACACCGGGGAATGCTGCGTCGCACCAAACTCCTGCGCCTTGAGCCGGAAGACCTCCTTGGCCGTCAGTCGATCGCCCTCCGGCGCGAACTGCATCAGCACGCACCCGGCGTTGTAGCCCCCCGTGAAAAACACGCGTCCCCCCCCCAGGATCACCGGCGTGGGCACGGTGGCGATGTTGATCTTCCACTGCGCCGAGGCCCAGGCCACCACACCGTCGGACGCCCGTACCACCAGCACGCCGCCGCTCGCGGGATGCACATAGTACCGAACACCGTCCAACTCCATGATCGCGATGGAGGCATGGCTCATCTTCCAACCCGCCTCATGCCGCGCGCGCCAGCGCACCTCCCCGGTCTCCAAGGACACCGCCATCATCGCCACCTGGTCCCCGCCCGGAGCCAGAATCACGGCATCGCCGTCCACCAACGGACACTGTCCCGTGTACCAAGGCGGCACCGTCGCCCCAAAATCCTTCGCCAGATCCAGGCCCCAGACGAACTTCCCCGTCTCCGCCTCGACGCACATCGTGTGCCCCTTCGGTCCCATCGCCACCACGCGGCCCCGGGCCACCGCGGGCACGGTCCGAGTCAGACCGTGATTGCGTTTGAGCGGCATGGGATACGAATACCGCCAGATCTCGCGACCGTCCTCCAGCGAGAGACAGCGCAGCGCATCGCGGCCCTTCTCGCGATCGTAGTCCATCAGGAACAGGCGTCCGGATTCGATCGCCGGTCCGGCGAACCCCTCGCCCACCGACTGTTCCCAGAGCGGCTTAGGCACCCCCGCGCCCCAGGAGGTCGCCAGCCCAGCCTTCCCTGGCCACAGGCCATCGCGAGCCGGTCCGCGGAACCCAGGCCACGCGCCGGTGAGCTTCGCGGCGCGGCCGGGCCCGGACGCCGTCACCCCGGCGGCGAAGACGTTGCCACCGGCGGCCTCGGACACCACTCCCGCGGGACGATCAGTGCCCGGAACCCGACGCGCCACCGAGGGCCGCCACGGCGCCCAGAGCCATAGCGTCAGCACCAACGCCGCCCCCAGCGCGCCCAGCGCTGGCGGCAGCCACCAAGGCCCCGTCGCCCACCCATTCCGGGTCACCATGGATTGAGAGCATCGACGCACGCCGCCACGCTGCTCACCATAAACGGCCAATCGCTGCGCATCGCTTGCCAGCATCCCTCGCTTCGCACCCCTCCCGCCCGACCTCGTTCAGGCCGTCCCTTGGCCGTTCCGCAGTCGTGGGTTATGATCCGCGCGCTTGGTCAGACCGGCTCCCACCTTTTCACCGCGTTCCCGACGAACCGCGTTCACGCTCATCGAGCTGCTGGTGGTGATTGCCATCATCGCCATCCTGGCCTCGTTGCTCCTGCCCGCACTCGGCAAGGCCAAGGCCAAAGCCAAGGCCACCCAGTGCTTGAACAACCTGCGCCAGGTCGGGCTCGCAATGCGGCTGTACGCGGATGATCACCAGGGCTGGATCCAACTCGAGGCGCCGCTGCAACGCGGCGTCACCTGGGCCGCTCTCCTCGCCACCAACGCTTCCGTTCGGCCGTTCGACTTGTTCGTCTGCCCCTCCTACGCGCCCTTCCGCTTCACCAACTGGGTCAATACCTACGGGATCCGCATCGATCCCCCCGCCGGGACCACGCGCGGAGTGCTGAAGGAACAGATGAACCTCGACGCCGTGGAGCGGCCGGCGGAATACCTGCACCTCGCCGATACCACCAGCCGCGGCCGCGAAGGCTTCGGGGCGCGCCAGTTCCACTCCTTCCGCGCCGCCGCAGAAAAGGAGGTTCACGGCCGTCACGGTCGAGTGGCCAACGGCTTCCTCCTCGACGGCCACGTCGAAGGCCTGAACTCCGCCAGGCTCGAAAGGCTCGGGCTGGTCGGCCTGTTCGGTGAGGACACCGTCCCGGGCTACTTCCCCTGACTCGTCGCTGCGACGCGTTCCACTCCAGTGGACTTGGTGGGGACCAACTTCAGCCGGAAAAACACCGTGCCGCCGCAACAGTCCGACACCTCCACCTCCCCGGTGGTCATCGGCCCGGCCACTGGGATCCAAACACCACCCTGGGCCACATCCGAACGTTCCACCACGTAGCTGGAGGCGATCCACTCCGTCTCCAACAGCTCGTCGCGCACCACGCTGGCTGGACCCTCCCATCGCAATCGCACCCCCGTCGCCGTGCGCTCGACCCGCGTGATCCGAGGCCGCGGGCGGACCCCGATCACGCCCCGCAAAGGCAGGTTCAGCTCACCCAAGGGCGTCCAGTTCTCGTTCGTCCAGCGGCTGAACTGGTTGTCGCCACTCGCCCAACTGGTGCGATACCGCACGTACTCGTCTCCGTTGTCATCCACCAGGTACCCGTAGGCGAGCATGGCATGGATGTTGGGATTCTGCCGCGGCCGGCCAAACACGGTCCGCGCATACTCGTCGAATGCCTGCATGAACAGCAGGACCGGAAATCCAGCGTCAATCTCGGCTCTGAGATCCGAAAAAGTGAATCCCTGCCCGGGTTCGCACTCGGGATGGAAGTCGGACAACTGCGAGAAGGTGTCGAGACCATAGCCTCGCGAGGCCGCCCAGCGACGGAGTCCGGACTGCACATCCGGCACCGCTCCCGGCGGCGTGTAATTGTCACGGCGCCGTCCGGTCCGATCGAAGAAGTTGAACGAGAAACCGTCGATGTTCCCCGCGCATTCCCCGCCCAGATCCGCCCACTTCGATTGGCTCAGCCCGATGAAATCCCCAATACAATCCGGCGCGTGCTCGGCCCGACCCGCGGCCAGGTAGGGATCCCGCTGCACGCTTTCGTACTCCACCCAGTAATCATCGAGATGCCCCGGCGAGTTGAAGGCGCGTCCATCCACACCCGCCTCCGAAGCCCACAGGGAACGGATTCCGGCGTTGGAACCAAAGCTGGTCAGGGGCGCCACACCCCCGCGCGTGGGCCCGGTATAGAGCCCGGGCAGACCGTGCCGATCCCAAAAGCCCATGAGATTGCCCGACGCCGTCCCAAAACAGCCCGCATGCCACTCGTAGTCGGGCACCTCCACCAGGCGCACGTTCTCGGCCGCGTGAATCGTGCCCACCCCCGCCGCCAGCGCGAGTATTCCCGCCATCAGGCTGTTCCCGGCCCGCTTCAGGATCCGAACCAGCCTTGGAATCAGGTGCCCCACCGGGCCACCAGCCTCGCGGGCCGCGTTGAAACGACACATGCGCGGGAGTCTATCACGTGAAGCGCGATTCGTCCGGAAACTCATCGCGCCGCCTCCCGTGCCGCCTGGAGGAACGCGTCGAACACCCGACGGTGCGCTTCATAGCGGTCCGCCAAGCGTTCGGGATGAAACTGGACGCTCATCAGGAAAGGCAGCGCGCGCACCGGGGAATCCACGCCAGGATCCATCTCCAGCGCCTCGATGATGCCGTCCGAACTCCGGGCCACCGCACGCAACCCGGGAGCCACCGTGCCCACGGCCTGGTGATGGGTGCTGTTCACCCCCAGACGCAGAACCCCTGCCACTGCGGCCAGCCGCGAATCAGGCAGGATGTCGATCTCGTGCACCGCCTCCAACCGGTCCGCCATCCGGTTATGCCCCAGATTCCCAGGGCATTGCAGGGGGATGTCCACGATCAGATCCCCACCCAACACCACGTTGAGGATCTGCTGCCCCCGGCAAATCGCCAGCAGCGGCTTCCGATGCGCCACTGTCGCCGCAATCAAAGCGCGCTCGAACTCGTCGCGCCCGCCGTCGGCCGGCACCACCGTTGCCCGCAGGCTCGGCGGGGTCTCGGGACGATAAAGCTCCGGTGCCACGTCTTCCCCGCCGGAAAGCATGATCCCATCCGCACGCCGCACCGCCTCTTCAAGCACCTCCAACCGCGTGGTGCACGGCAGCACCCATGGCAGCCCGCCCGCGGCATAAACACACTCCGAATACCGGTCCGACAGGCTGATCCCGGCATCGGGCAGTTCGGTGCCCTGCTTTTCGGTGTGCGCCGACACGAGGATGAGTGGACGCGCCATGCCGC
>JADLFD010000723.1 GCA_020845805.1 Verrucomicrobiales bacterium
CCATGCCCCTTCTGCAGATGGCCAAAACCGCCGGCGGTGGTGACATCCTGGAACACCCGCCCCTCCCCGTTCCGGAACATGCGGTTGGGCATGAGGGTGATCAGATCCGGATCTCCCGTTCCGGCGTAGAAATCGAGCCAACCGTCATTGTCCAGATCCCCGAAATTGCAGCCCATGGTGTGCACCAGGCGATTCAGCCGCGTCTCGGTCGAGACGTCGCGAAAGGTGCCGTTGCCCTGGTTGCGATAGAGCCGCATCCGAACCCCGTCATGCGGCAAACCCAGCACGTCGGCCGCCACGTCCCCCACGCTCGAAATCCGATAGCCAGAGACCCACAGATCCTCCCAGCCATCGTTGTCGTAGTCGAAAAACCAGCAGGGAAAGCTCCACAGCGGCTCGGCCACCCCGGCGGCCTCCGCCACCTCAGTAAAAACCCACCCCTCCGCCACGCCACCCGCGCCTTTCGGCCCGTCGTTCCGGTAGAGCCGGTTGCGGCCGCCCAGGATCGATAGATACAGATCTGGACGTCCGTCGTTGTTGAAGTCGCCGCTCGCCACGCCCTTCACAAAACCCATCCCCGAGACCCCCGCCTTGGCCGCCATCTCGCGAAAGGTGCCGTCACCCTGGTTCCAGTAGAGCTCGTTGGGGTGCCGCGAGCGTCCGACCTGACTCTCGTTGCCAATGAAAAGGTCCAGCCAGCCATCCCCATCGAAATCGAACCACACCGCGGTCTGGGTGGGATGAAACGAGAGAAGCCCGGCCGCCTCGGTCACGTCGTCGAACGTTCCGTCGCCCCGGTTGCGCAACAGGGAGTTCGGATGCCGGCCATGCTCCCCCATCCACGCCCCGCGCAGCACCAGCAGATCGACATCGCCATCGTTATCGTAGTCCGCCTGCACCAGGTTCAGCCCCCCCGTCATCCCTCCCAATCCGGCGTCGCGCGTGCGCTCGGCAAACTGCCCGTTGCCGAGATTGCGGAATAAATGCATGGGATCCGACAGCCCGATCGAGGTGACCGCAACATCGAGCAATTCGTCCCCGTCGAAGTCCTCGATCGCCGACCCGCCCGAAATGTCCTCCACCCCCAGCCCCACGGCGGGAGCGATTTCGCGGAACCGGGGAAAGGCGATCTCCGAGGCGAACGCCGACTCCGGAATCAACCAACGAGCCGGCACCCCCTGGGGGTAGTCGCCCAGCGTCATCGCCGCCAGATTCAACAACCAACGCGCCGCGAGGTCTCCAGGATTGGCGACCAGCATCTCCTGCAGGATGCCGCTCGCCTGCCGGGACGGCTCTTTCCAGACATGAATCCCGCCGCCCGCGATGGGCAGCAGGCAAGAGTCGGCATTGTGATTGCTCAGGCAGTTCAACACTTCGCCCTCGCGCAGCGCGGTCACCGCACGATTCAACCGCACGTTGATACGCGTGGCCGGGGTGGCCCGGGATCCCGGACTCAGGACGAGCGCCTCGACCTCCTCCCACTCCACGCGCGCCTCCGCATTACGCGAAGCGTTCATCAGCGCCTCGGCGAGCCGGTACCGGAACGCCTCGTCCCGCGCCAACTCGGGACGCGCCGCCAGCATCGCCCGGAGCTTCGGCACCTGCGCCCCCGCCAGAAAACGAACGTCGAGGGGATCTGTCTCCCGAGCGATCTGCTCCAGCCGCGCCACCATCCGCAAGGTCCCGGCGTCCTGACCCGGAGCGACCGCCGCGGCCCCCGCCGCCTGCGCCGGCGCAACCGTTCCCAGGGTCAACACGCACAACGCGACGAACCCCACCTCCCTCAGGAGCTGAAACGCTCGTCCTGCCAGTCCCCGGCCTGGAACGTCGAAAAACATGAGACCAAAACCCCAATACCCGGCCGCTGGCGTCCGAGACAAGGGGATTCCCCGTTACGCGCGAGGGAGGCATCGCGTATCCGCGGGCACTTCCCGTCGACCTCGTCGGCTTCCAATCCGATCAGGCCCGTCCCCCTCCGCGATCCTGCATTCAATCCAGGCTTGCGCATCGGGAGCGGCCCAGGCCATGTACGGGGCAGCAGTCATGACTACGGCCACCTTAGCCCTTCTCGCGATGTACGCGCCGAGCCCCAAAATGCTCGCCATCGCCTTCTTTGCCGCCTGCATCCCGGTGACGTTCTTTTTCTGTCTCCGGTCGTGGCTCGGCGCGGTGAAGGAGGAGAATCCCGAGGAAGAGGAACGCGCCCAAGCCAAGGCCGATGCGGAGCACCTCGCGCATCACGGAGGGGCCCACAGCCACGGCAAGGGTCACGCCCACAGTTGAGCCAGAGCCAAGCGTCCGCGCAGGTCTTCCCCTTCCGTCTCCTCCGGTCTCCTTCCCGGCGCGCTCCCGCTCCCGTCCCAGGTAGGCGGTCTCCCGCGACTCGCGCGCGGGCCTATTCGTCCTGGATGAAATAGCTGAGGTTCTCCAACTCGATGGCGAGGTTGACGTTGTTCACGATCACGTCCTCGGGAGCGTGAATCACGATGGGCGCAAAGTTGAGCACGCCAGTCAGGCCCGCGGCGAAGAGCTGATTCGCCACCTCCTGTGCCACCGCCGCTGGCACACAGAGAATTGCCATCTTCACGGAGCGGTCCCGCACGAAGTCCGCCAGCCGTTCCATGGGGTGGATCGGCACCGGACACCGCCCCCTCGGACGCGTGGGATCGACATCAAACGCCGCGACGATTTCAAAGCCCTCCCGAGCAAACCCCCCATACGAAACCAGCGCGGTCCCCAAATTGCCCGCCCCCACCAGGACCACCGGCTGCAACGTCTGGTTCCCCAGGACGTCCGAGATCATCTTGCTCAACTGCGCGACGTCGTAGCCCAGGCCGCGCGTGCCAAACTGACCGAAGTGCGCGAGGTCCTTGCGCAACTGGGTCGGCTTCACTCCCGCCGCACGCGCCAGGGCCTCGCTGGACACGGTCTGCAGCCCATTGTTCTGAAGTCGGTTCAGGCACCGGAAGTAGATGGAGAGCCGGTACACCGTCTTGCGCGGAATCCGTGCCCGCGTGCGGGTGGTGCGCTTCACGGCTTCGCCTCCTCCTCACGCACCGCCATGCCGGTCATGCGCTTGACCAACTCGTCCAACGCTTCGCGTCCGGAAGGGGCTCCCGGCCCCGGGCTGTAACCGTTCAGCATGATCGCAAACACCAGGCGGCGCCCCGAAAGGTCCGTCACCCACCCCGCCAAAGCATGCACATAGCGCAGCGAACCGGTCTTCGCTCGCAGGTTCCCCTCCAACGGAGTCCCTCGAAATCGTGAACGCAAGGTGCCGTCCTTCCCCGCGACGGGCAAAGCCTCGCGATACTCCTGGCTCAATGCATGACGGTCCATGTACCGAAGCAGTA
>JADLFD010000724.1 GCA_020845805.1 Verrucomicrobiales bacterium
CCCAGGAGGTCGAGCCGCTTAGACCCGCTCAACCAACACCACGCCGCGGGATCGACCCACCCTGTTCCAACCGTCGCATCTCGGTCTGGAGGGCGTCCTCCACCAGGCTCTTCGCTTTCGAGACATATCCCGCCTCGACTCCCATCTCCGCCACCACACGCTCCATAGGCCAACCCTTCACCACGAACAAATGGTAGAGCTGATACTGCCTCGGCAGTCGGGAGGCCACTCCCTCGCGCACCCCTGCCAGCAACCCCATCCACTCCTCCTCGTAAATCTTCCAGTACGGATCCGCGGCCATGGCCGGCAGATCGTCCATCGAGTCCAGTGCGAGATCCTCTAAGACATCCAACTGCCCTTCACGCCGGCGGCGGTTGCGGCGAAGCCAGTCCACGATCCCGTGGCGCGCGAGCCGGAATAGCCAGGACTTGAAGCGCCCCTTTTCCGGATCGTAGTGGAAGGTCCCGATCGCCTCCCCCACACGGAGGAAGATCTCCTGCACCACATCCTCAGCATCCTCGTCGGAAGGCACGCTGCGCCGCACCAATCCGAAGACCACCGGACCGTACAGGCTCCAGAAATCCTCCCAGCTGGCGGAGTCGCTCTTGTCCCGCAAACGTACCAGCAGGCTGGCGCGCGTCTTTTTCCAATCCCCCCGATCAAAGCTCATGCCGGGGGGCGTGGTACCCGCTGACCTTGCGCAGCGTCAAGACGCCCCCTTGCCACCTTTCCGCCCCGCGTCTAGAACCACCGCGGTTCGCTGGCACGCATGGCCGCCTCCCCACCCATCCCAAGCGAACTGTCGCCTCCACGTCCGGTCACCCGCGCAACGCGGGACGGAAGCCTGCGTCCGAAGCAACGGAACGGAGTGCTCCTCGTGGCCCTGGTGGGGCTGCTGGCTTGGTTGCTCCTGCCCCCTCTCCATCACCTGGCTTACGACCTGGGCTACCTCCTGAAGCGCCCGGAATCCCCCGACGAACTGGTGATCGTCACCATGGATCCCCAATCGCACGTGGAACTCGGCCAGTCCCCGGACGGACGCTGGTCCCGCTCGCTGCACGGAGCGCTCATCGACCGACTGCAATCGATGGGGCCGGCCGCCATCGTGCTAGACGTCATCTTCAACGAGGCCGGAGTGCAGGGCGCCCAAGCCGATGTCGACCTCACCGAAGCCGCGCGTCGCTCCGGGAAGGTCGCGGTCGCCGCCGACCTCTTCGCTGCGCAAGCCCCGGGTGCCATCGGCACCGAGTTCCGTCCGCCTTTCGAACCGCTGCGCTCGGTCACCCGCTGGGGCACCACGCGTTGGCCGCAGAACTCCGTCATCCGCGAGTCGGTGCCCCGGGTCGCCGGCTGGCCCACGCTGGCGCGGACCGTCCTCGACATGCTGCCGACCACGAACGGTTCGGGCACCGCCGCCGCGGAGTCGCGTTTCTGGCTGCGATACTACGGCCCGCCAGGTTCGTTGCCGCGCGTTTCGTACGCGAGCGTCCTCCGCGGGACCGTCGCGCCAGATCGCATCCGGGACCGCATCGTCCTCGTGGGAGTGGACTACCCCGGCCCTTACCCCGCCGCGGGCGCCTGGACCTCCCATCGGGGGCTCGACACCTTCCCCACGCCCTACACGCGTTTCACCGGCCACCCCTCCGCCGGAGTGGAAGTGCTCGCCACCGAGATTCTCAATCTGCGGCGTGGCGACGCCTTGCGTCGCCTGCCTTGGTGGTTCGAATGCGGGCTGGTGCTGCTCTTCGCCCCCCTCGTCATGGGGCTCATCCCCGGCGCACACTCGCTCCGCGCCGTGGGCATGGCCGCGTTGGCAGTCCTCGTCGTCGCCGCCGTCGGCGTCGGATCGGTCTGGCCCACCGGAGTTTGGTTCCCGTGGACCATTCCCGCCTTCATCCAAGTTCCTGGCGCGTTGGTTTGGAGCCTGCTCGCGCAACTGGATCATGCCCGAACCTCGGCACGCCACTCACCGACTGAGCCACCCCATCCGGTCCAGCCTGCGCCCGGCGCTCCTTCCCCCCGCCGCGGAGTGGCGCACCCGGCGGTTCTCGCCATCCCGGATTACGCGTTGCTGAAGGAAATCGGCCAGGGAGCCTATGGCTCCGTATGGCTCGCTCGGGACGCCCTGGGCACGCTGCGGGCGGTCAAGGTCGTTCAACGGGCCTCCTTCTCCGACCGCGCTCCTTACGATCGCGAGTTCGAGGGCATCCGACGTTACACCCCACTTTCCCTCAAACATCCAGGATTCACCCCCATCCTTCACGTGGGCCGGGATGAGGCCCACGGATTCTTCTATTACGTCATGGAAGCCGCCGATGATCAGAACTCAGGACCCCGCATCCCACCTGAGAACTACACACCGCGCACGCTGGCCAGCGAGCTCCAACGCCGCCAAACCCTGCCCCTGGCCGAGGTGCGGGAGATCGGCCTGGCACTGACCCGCGCGCTGACCATTCTCCATGAGAACGGGTTTGTGCATCGCGATCTCAAACCCGAAAATATCCTGTTCCTCGGAGGCAACCCACGACTGGGCGACCCAGGCCTGGTCGCGCCTCGCGCCGACCAGCCCGGGGTGGTCAGTCAGGTCGGTACTCCCAATTACCTGCCCGCTGAAGGCCCGGGAACCATCGCCGCAGACGTCTTCGCCCTGGGCAAGACGCTCTACGTCGCCTGGTCGGGCCGCCCCGCCTCCAAATTCCCTGAGTTGCCTACGGACTTCCACCTTCGGCCCGACGCCCCGGCATCCAAACAACTCAACGAGATCCTGCTCACCGCCTGTGACCCGGATCCGCACCGCCGCTACCCGTCGATGCCCTCCTTCCTCGCCGCGCTCCAGGCGATTTCATGATCCGCCCCAGACCGCGCGAACCGAGGTGCATCCAAATTCTGTGTCCGCACGGAAATCACGAAGTAGGATTTGCCGCTCGCCTGCGTAGGCGTTGTTGGATGCTCCCCATTTGTCCGCGCCCCACCCGCGGCGAGGCCGCCGCGCTGCTGGCCCCTCGCTGGACGAATCTCCGTGCCCAACTGGCGGCATGGCTCTCCGGATTGGGCCTCCTGTTGCTGCTCCTTTCCCCGTCGCACGCCGCCGAACCCACCCCCGAGGCCACGGTCCTCGCCATCCAAGGCGAGGCCGAGTTCGCTCCCCGCGGTTCCGAGGTGTGGTATCGCGCCGCGACCAACCTGAACCTCCACGCGGGAGACACCTTTCGTACCGCCCCACGCAGCCATGCCACCCTGCTGCTGCGCAACCGCACCGTGATCCAGGTCGCGGAACTGTCTTCCCTGCGCGTGGGACCGCCCCAGGACACGCCGCTCATTCAACTGCTGCGAGGGCTGCTCTACTTCTTCCACCGCGACGCCGCCGCACCGTTCGAGGTCGAGGCCCCGGGCGTGAACGCCGCCGTGCTGGGCACCGATTTCGCCGTGGCCGCCGTCGAAGACCAACCCGCTCGGATCATGCTCTATGACGGTCGCGTACGATTCCGTCACCGACTCGGTTCCACCGAACTCACCAGCGGCCAGGAAACGTTCGCCCCGCAAGCGGACCACGCGCCCGTGCCCACCTCACTTCCCGCCCGTGACTATTCAGGCGTACGCTGGCTGCTGCGTTACCCCGCGATCCTGGTGCCGGCGGATCTCGGTTGGGACCCTGCTCCGGATTCGGCCATGCCCAAGGCCATGGGCGCCTCGCTGAGTCACTATCTGGCCGGAGACCCTGCCCGTGCGCTCGAGACGTACCCGGCGGACCGCGTTTCAGGTTCAGCTCAGGAATCGCTCTACCACGCGGCTCTCCAGATGACCGCCGGCAACGTCGACCGCGCCCAAGAGCTGCTCACCCCGCTGGTCGCCCACCCCACGCTCGGTCGACTCGCCGCGGCCCACCTGGCCATCCTCGATCTGGTGGCCCGCGGGACCTTGACTCCCCTCACTCACGAGCATCCGGAGTCGTCGGCCTCAGCCGTGCCTACCGCCACCGAGGCGCTCGCCCTCTCCTACCAACTGCAGGCCAGCGGGCGATTGCCTGAGGCCCTCGCCGCCGCGCGCCGCGCCGTCGCCCTCACGCCTTCGTCCGGATTCGCCTGGACCCGCCTCGCCGAACTCTCCTTCAGTCTCGGGCGCAATCGCGACGCACGCGCAGAACTCGCTCAGGCCCTGCACCACAGTCCGCTCCATCCGGATGCCTGGTCCCTCCAAGGCTTCGTGCAGGCCTCGGATCATCGACTCTCCTCCGCACTGGATTCCTTCGAGCGCGCCATGAGCCTCAATCCTCGGCTGAGCGATGCCTGGCTCGGACGCGGGCTCGCTCGCATTCGAGCCGGCCATCTCGCCGCGGGACGCACGGACCTGCTCGTCGCCGCCGCCCTCGAGCCCCAGCGATCCCTTCTCCGTAGCTACCTCGGGAAGGCGTTCGCGGAGTCGGCGCCCTTCCGCACCGCTGCGGAGCCGGTACTCGCCGCTCATGAACTGGAGTTGGCTCGCGCCCTCGACCCTGCGGATCCCACCCCCTGGCTCTACGCCGCGCTTCTGCATCAGCAAGGCAACGAGATCAACTCAGCCATCCTCGATCTGCATGAATCGCTGCGCCTCAATGACGGCCGCGAAACCTTCCGGTCCCGCCTGGGCCTCGACCAGGATCGCGCCGTGCGCAGCGCCAACCTGGCGCGGCTCTACGAGGATGCCGGTCAGTTGGAGTTCGCGCTGCGCGAATCCTCCCGCGCCGTCGAGGCCGACTACGCCAATGCCGCAGCCCACCTCTTCCTGGCCCACAGCTACGACCTGCGCCGCGACCCGCGCCGTCTCCATCTCCGACACGAGACGCCCTGGTACAGCGAATACCTCGTCGGCAACCTCCTCGCTCCAGTCGGCGCCGGATCCTTGTCCCAGACCGTCGCCCACCACGAGTACTCGCACCTCTTTGAGCGCCACCGCCTCGGCGTAGTCAATGACACCACGTGGACCAGCAACGGAGACTGGCTCCAGCGCTCCTCCCAATTCGGACATCTGCCCGGCCTCGCCTATGCGCTCGATGCCTATTATGCCACCCGCCAGGGCGAACGCCGTCACCAGGACTCGGAGGAACTCGCGCTCACCGCGACCACCAAGTTCCAAGCGGGACCGCAGGATGACGTGCTCGTCCAAATCGCGTCGTTCCACGCCGAGACAGGCGATCTCCTTCGGCGATATCATCCGGATGACGCGATCGATGGCGTCCGGATCGAGGAACGCCATGAACCCACGGCGCAGTTCGGCTGGCATCATACCTGGAACCCGGGACATCACACCCTTGCCCTGATCAGCCCCTGGAACGGAACGCTGTCCTATCGCCATCCAGAGCACGCCTTCCCCTTTGCCTTCGAGGATCCCCAGGACAAGGCCACATGGAATCTGGGCCGCGCGCCACTGACCCAATACCGCAGCCGCCTGGTCGGCGTTTCCACCGAACTCCAACAAATCCTGCAGTCCGAATCCCACACGCTGATCGGCGGCGCCCGCTTCCAAACCGGCACGTTCGAAACGGAATCGTGGCTCGATCTCAGCGAGTTCTCAGACGGTCTCCCGGCCCGTTCCGCCGCCACCCCTCGGTTGCAGCGCCTGGGCGCCTACGTCTACGACCGCTGGCAACCGCTCGACGCCCTCGCCTTCACCGCCGGCCTCTCGCTGGATCGCCTGGTGCAACCCGTGAATTTCCGCTCGGCCCCCGTCGACTCTGACACGAAATCACAGACGTTCGCGGGTCCGAAGCTCGGTCTCGCCACCCGACCGTGGAAGGGCGGAACCCTGCGCGCCGCGTGGTCGCGCGGCCTCGGCGGCGTGAGCCTGGACCAGAGCCAGCGCCTCGAACCCGTCGAGGTGGCGGGCTTCACCCAGGCCTACCGCGGTCTCCTCCCAGAATCCATCACCGGCTCCGTCAGCGGTCAGGAGATGGAGACCCTCGGCGTCGCCTGGGACCAAAGCCTGTCGCCACGCACCTGGTCGACCCTTTCCGCCGAACGCCATTCCAGCGCCGCCGCGCCCACCGTCGGCGGGTATCGTTTCGATGCCGCAGGCCATGCGTCGGTCGATTCCTTCACCGAGGACCTCCAGTTCACCGAGTATGCCGGCCTCCTCTCGGTCGGCCATCTGCTGGGCCGCGACATCTCACTCGGCCTCACTTACCGCCTCGCCGCAGCGGAACTCGAACGCCAGCGCGGTACGGAATTCATCAACGTGGCCGGCCCCGATCGCGAACAATCGATCCTGCACGAATTCACCGCGTCGTTCCGATACCATCATCCCTCCGGGTTCTTCGCCGCTTTGGACACGACCTGGCGCCGGCAGTCCAATCACGACAACGCCCGCTTCTTCCCTGGAGATGACTTCTGGCAGGAAAATCTCTGGCTCGGTTGGCGGTTCGCGCAGCGGCGCGCGGAACTGGCCGTGGGCGTGCTCAATCTCTCCGACACCGACTTCCGACTCTACCCCTTGAACGATCTCACCGAACCAAGCCGGGAACGCACCGTGGTCCTTTCGGCTCGGTTCGCCTTCTGACGGCGCGTGGCGCTTCCGTGATGAATCCTCTCCCGCATCTCTACCTCCACCCCCCTGTCCCTTGTTGTCAGCTCGCCCGTGTCGGGATCCAAGGCTGGAAGACGGGGCTCCGCCTGGCTGCCCTGCTGCTCCTGACGATCGGCAAGGTGAATGCGCAGACAATCCTCACCTCGGATACCACCCTGGGGATCTCCGACCTGCATCTGGAGAATCAGTCGCTGGTGGTGCGCGGTGTGACGCTGACGGTTTCAGGGGAGCATCGGTTCCAAAGCCTGATCCTCACCAACGGCGCCACGCTGACGCATCCCACGAATACCGCCACCCCCCCGCATCTCATCTTCGCGGGCGACTTCAGCGTCTCCGCGGATAGCAGGGTCGACCTGACCGGGCGCGGCGAGCCGGAAGGGGAAGGCGCCGGAGCTGGCCCCGCCAGTTCATGCTGCTCCGCCGGGGGCAGCCATGGAGGAACAGGAGGCCCCAGTGAAGGCGGCCTTTTTGGGCACACCCACGGATCCTTTGCTCAGCCCACGGCCTTGGGCAGCGGAGGTGGACGTGCCCTGAGTTTCGGCGAGGCGGGTGCCGGGGCGGGTGCGCTGCGGATCAGTGCGCTCGGCGACGTGCGGATCGACGGTCAGGTCCGCCTCGACGGCACTGACGGCGGGCGCTACGCCGGCGGGGGCGCAGGTGGCAGTCTCTGGATCCAGGCACGTCGCCTCCTGGGCCACGGCACCCTCTCAGCGCAGGGCGGTGCGGGCGAAGAACGCGCCGGCGGCGGTGGCGGCGGACGTATCGCGTTGTACTTCGATTCGGATGACTTCACGGGAGACGTGCGCGCGTGCGGCGGCGTCGGTGGCGAGGCCGGAAAGCCGGGAGGCGCAG
>JADLFD010000725.1 GCA_020845805.1 Verrucomicrobiales bacterium
AAGTCCGGTGCCCGGGATACCTCTTATGCGCCCACGATCCGTTTCCGATCAGGCGCCCACACCAGGGTCGAACAGGTCATCGTCCAACCGGACGGCAAGGCCGTGGTCCTGGGTCTCTTCGATCAGGCCAACGGGATCGATCGAACTCACCTCGCTCGATTCCATCCCGATGGCAGCCTCGACACCCAGTTTGATCCGGGCGACGGCCTCCAGGAGGTCGATGGCACCTACTACCGCGCCCTCGCCCTAAACCCGGATGGCAGCGTCCTGCTCGGCGGCTCCTTCCGAACCTCAGCCGACGCCAGCGCCATCGGTATCGCTCGACTATGGGGGGATGCGTCTCCGCTTCGGCTCGTCCTGCGTCCCGCAGCGGCCGGGCTCCGGCTGAGCCTGCTCGGAGGCGAGCGTGCCACCTACGCCCTCGAGGCCTCAACCGATCTCCAACACTGGGTGCCCATGGCCACCCTGACCAACCACCTCGCGGCACGACCGAACCTGATCTCTGACCCAGAAGGCGTGCTCCGCGCGTTCCGCGCGCGGTTGCTGCCGTAATGCTCACTCTCTACTTCCCATTCTCTCCCGCTCACTCCGTCCGACGCCGGATCCGGCCCGGAGCCTCGGGCGCCAGCCCCAGTCGCGTCAGCTCGGATCGCATTTCCTCCACGGGACGCCGGTCCGGGTTGAGATCCCAGACCTCCACCATCCCACTCGCCGTGACCACCACCACGTCGTGTCCGCCCCGACCGAAATCAGCGGCCACGACCCCGCTCGACATGAAGTGCGTCCTGGTGAGCGCTTCGCCCGCCCGCGCATCCCAAAGCCGTACGCCACCGCCCGCGGTCGTCACCAACAACACGCGACCGTCAGGACTGAACGTCACCGTCTGGATCTTGTTGTCGTGCTCGAGCTCCGGGCTCAGCGGCACCCCGAGGCGAGTGTCCCAAAGGCGCACCACGGAGTCCTCGCCACCCGTGGCGATCCGCTGGCCGTCGGCCGTCATCGTCAACGTCACCACCCCGTCGCGATGGATGAGTGGCATGCCGGCCAGCCGTCCTTCCGGCACACTCCAGATCTGTCCCGAGTTGGAGTTGTAACTCTGGTCCGACATCGCCGTGACCAGCCGCCGGCTGTCGGGACTGAACTGCAAGCGATACACCCCGCCGGCCACCCACATCGGGTCGCCTACCGACGCCATCGTGTCGGCATCCCAGAGCCGCGCAAAACCCTCCGCACCCCCCGTCGCCAGCCAGCGTCCGTTGGGACTGAATGCCATGCTCACCACTTCGTGATCACCGGGGAGCGACACCGGGATCGGGTTGGCAGCTTCCCCCACTTCGACGCGCAACATCACCCTCGCCTCGCCCGCACGGGAGCCATGCCGCACGACGGCCACCCAGCGTCCATCGCGACTGAACTCCAATACCCGCGGGTAACCTCCGAGTTTGATCTTCGGTCCGAGCTTCGCCCCCGACTCCAGGTCCCAGGTCTGCGCCTCCCCGTTCGACAGGGCACACACCAACCGGCGTCCCTGCGGATCCACGGCCCCGAGGACAATCCCAGCGTTGTGCTGCAGCGCCGGCGCCGCGGCTTTGCCCGTGTTCAAATCCCACCGCCGCGCGAGCCCATCCCCACCCCAAGTGACCAATTGGGTGCCGTCCCCCGGAAGCATCACCGCGCCGGTCACCTCTCCCCCGTTGGAGAATCGCAATCGAAACCGGCGCTCCCCCGTCTCCCAGATCCTCACCCTGCCGTCCTGGCCCGCGGTGGCCAGCAGGGTCCCGCTGAAATTGAACGCCACCCCGTAGACGTGGCCGCTGTGATGCAAGGCCGTGCCGGCCGGCAACCCGGTGGCGACGTCCCACCACCGTGCCGTGCCGTCGAATCCGGCGGTCAGCAACCGGCGTGAATCCGGGGTGAACAAGGCCACCCCCAAACCTTTGGGATGCATCATCCGGTGGCTGGCCACCGCTCCGGACGCGAGATCCCAGATCCGCACCGTGTTGTCGAAAGAGACGCTCAACGCCTGGCGGCCATCCCGACTGAACCCCGCCTGATGCGCCCTCAAGGCGGCGTCATGCCGGAGCGCCGGGGACACGGGCTGTCCGGTGACGGCACTCCACACGCGAGCCGTGTGGTCACTCGCCACCGAGATCACCAGGGTGTCATCCGCACTCATCCAGGCGTCATGAGGTTGCGCATGCCGGAACATGACGGATCGCACCCAGCGCTCCGCCTCATCCTGCACCCAGAGCTCGACCAGCCCGTTGCCGCTGGTGGTGAGAACCCGTTCCCCCCGCGAATCGAAGGCCGCGGAATGCACGTCGTTGAGAAAGAGCGGCGGCGCGGCGCGCTGCTCTCCGTCGGGCCGCCAGAAATCCACGCGATCGTGGTTGAGGGTCAGGATGCGCTGCCCATGGCTGCTGAACGTCGCCGCCGGACTCGTCGGTCGCTTGTACCCGAACGCCCGTGTCGGCCAGCCCGGCCCAAGCTGCGTGCCGTCCCGCGTGTTCCAAAGCCGGGTCCGACCATCGTCCGCCACCGTCAGCGCCAAACCGGCGTTGGTCGGACTGAACATCGCGAACGCGACGTTGGTGGGATGACTCAATGTCCGACTCGCCAGTCCTGGCTCGCTCAGATCCCAAACGCGCGCCGTCCCATCGTCACTGGCGGTGATCAGACGATCGGAGGTGGCAGAGAATTGAACGACGTTGACGGAGCCTTCGTGACGCAGGACATGCCTCAGGGCCGGCCATTCGCGGGCGGTCAACGCGTAGCGCAGGCGTTGCATGCTTTCCCGTTCGGGATCCCGCGCGTCCAGTTCCATGGCTTGCACCAGGTGCTGCGCGGAGGCGATGGCGTCATGCTGCTCCACCAGCGACATCGCGGTCCGCACGTTGAACCGCACCAATTCCTGGCGCTGATGTTCCGCCTCCACCGAGAGCCGTCTGCTGACCACCACGGAACCCGTGGTGACCGCCAACAACCCCACCACCCCAAAAAGCAGGGAAGCCGCCATGACCGGCCGGCGCCGCACCCATTTCCAGCCTCGCTCCGCCACCCCCGCCGGTCGGGCCTCAACCGGTTCATGACGCAACCAACGCTCCAGATCCTCGGCGAAGGACTCCGCCGATCGGTAGCGACGAGCCGGCTGTTTCGACAGCGCCTTCAGACAAATGGTCTCCAGGTCGCGATCCAGCCACTCGCTCTCGACCAGCGCCCCGCGGCCCGCCTCCGACCGACCGCGACGGGGAGGGACTGGATCCTCCTCGATCACTTGCCTGAGGATGGCCGCGGTGGTCGCCCCCCCGAAGGGCGGTCGCCCCGCCATCAGTTCGTAGAGCACCGCCCCCAATCCATACACATCCGCCGCCACGGTCACGTCCCGCGTCCCTCCCAACGCCTGCTCAGGCGCCATGTAAGCGGGGGTTCCCATCGTCTCGCGCGTCAGCGTCAAACCCGCATCGCTGGAGGCGAGCTTGGCCAGGCCGAAGTCGGTGAGATAGGGCACGCGATCCGACCCCACCAGGACGTTGGACGGCTTGAGGTCCCGGTGCAGCACGCCATGCTGATGCGCGTAATGCACCGCCCGCGCCACGTCCGCCAAACCACGAACCGCCTCGCGCGGAGGTAGTCCGGCGTCCACCAGGGAGTTCGCGTGCTCCACGTATTTCATGCTGAGATACGGCTCGCCGCCGTACTCGCCATACTCGTGGATGGGAATGATGTTCGGGTGCTGCAGTCGCGCGGCTGCCTCGGCTTCCACCCGGAACCGCTTGATCAGCGCGGAATTCCTGCCCCCCCCGATCAGGATCTTCACCGCCACCATGCGGTTGAGACTCACCTGCCGCGCCCGGTACACCGCCCCCATCCCACCCCGGGACAAGGCCTCCAGGAATTCGTAATCCCCGAAGTACCGCAACACCCCCGCACGTTCCGCTTCTTCCTTCCCGTTCCCCGGTTCCTCCACGTAGTCCGCCGAGAGTAGATCCTCGGCGAGGCAACGTGCACAAAGGCCCTCGGCCGCCTGATCGCTCAGGCGTGCCTGACATCGTTCGCACGTGCGTGAACTGACCATGGGACTGAGAAACGAGAAACCCCGGTGGCCGCGGGCCCCGCCGACGCTACTCCCGGATCGAAGGAGGACGAGCGCCCGCGCGGCGCTCCGGCAGGGGATCAGATTCCGGAGTCCGACGCCACCGCACGATCAACACCAGGGCCAACCAAAGCCAGCCTCCGACGCCCCCCTCCGGAACGGCCGTTCCTGGGACCAACCGCAGCCGCCCTTCCCCCGCGTCGAACCCCGGCGAGTGGAAGCCGAACCCGTCATACACCGCCGTGTCCCCCAACCCCGTGCCGCGCAGCCGGAAATCAAACACTCCCGTCCACAGGCCGCTCGTATCCCATTCCAGCGTCACTAACGGAACGCGCGATCGCGCCGGCACCGACGGGAGAATCCCCAGCCCCGGCACGGTGATCGTCCAGAATTGCTGCTGCCCCGAACTCGCCGGATCCAGCTCCCTCCTCGCTGCATAACCGGCAAAGAGGGAACCGTCGCCCAGCTCCAAACCGCTCAAGACTGGGCCCATCACGCTCCCGCCTGCTCCCGGACCGCCATCCCCCGACTCCAGGGCAAGGTCAATCCCGCGCACGGATTCCGCCACCTCCCCCAGGTTCTCGAGAAACAACGTCACCACCTGGCCGGGGCGATCCGCGTGCAACACAATCTCCCCTGGATCCAACCGCAACACGGCGCGAGCCTCCCAGGCCGTCAACCAGCCGAGGACCCCGCAGCCCATCGCCAGCTGCCAACCCCATCCCGGTCTGCCACCTCGATTCATCGGCACGAGGCCCTCCACCACGGCCAAGTCGGGCATCCCCTCCCGGCACGAACCTCTCCCGCAAACAACGACACGGCCTTCATGAGTCAGGATTCCTCAGCGACGTAACACTCGGACCCGGAAGAACCGATGCGCCACCGTCTCGCCGGCAACCTCAGCCTCCGTGGCGGCAGGCGTCCACATCGCGTCGGGCAACGCGGCGTTCCCCGCCGAACTCCACACCGCCGGGCTCTCACGCCATTCGCCCAGATGTTCGGCCACCTCCACTCGAAACTCCAAGTCGCGCGCCCCGGGACGCGGACGCATCTGCAGCATCACCTCGCGGCCGTGAGCCACCACGGCCGGCGCCCGGCTGCCCAATCCGGCGTCGGGCTGCGTGGGATCCAGATCGAAGGCGTATTCCACCAGGTTCGGGAGGCCATCCATATCCGGATCCTCCTCCGCGGTGATCTCCAACGCGCGTTGATCCCCGGCGAACCAGACGGCGCGCCACGCGCCAAAGTCCGTGGCAGCACGCGCGAGCACCGCGCGTTGTTCCCGAGGCTGTTCCGGATCCACGTTCACCACTTCCTGCACCGCGTCCCGAGCATCCCAGGGATCCCGCCCGTGCGCCTCCTCCCACGCATCCGGAGCGCCATCGCCATCGCTGTCCACCGACGACCCGGCCCAGACGAGATCCATTTGAAACGCGCGGGCCCGGTCACGCGAGGCGAGGCGGAGCTCCGTGGTGACCATCGGGGCGAACCGCAGCGGCACGCCGTTCAAGGTCGCGCCCATGACCTCGAGTCGGTGCTCCCCGCTCGCCAGCAGCGCGACGCGATCCCGGGCCGGGCTCAGACCACGGGCCAGCAGATGATGCGGAATCCGCACCACGTACGAGGCCCGTCCGTCCGCCTGGGCGCGCACCCGAGCCACCAACCGATGCTCGCGCACTTCCGGCACCGAGGTCCGCAGGATCCATGCAACCTCGCCATTGGTGACCCAGTACTCGCGGCCCTGATAGGCATGCACGATGCGTCCGTAGATCACGGTGTCCGGCTCGGAAACCGTCGCGGCAGGCAAAAGGGTCCCTTGTCCCATTACCGCCCAGACGAGGCTGGCCATGGCCAGACGCCACACCGCCCCCAGACGGCGGCAGGACCATCGCGTTGCCGGAAGCAGAAACGACAGGCCGAAAAGGATGGGAGGAAGCGTCTTCATGCGATCAGGGAGGTGAGGCGTGCGGTGCGATCGCTCAGTTTCCGGAGTAGCCATAGGTTTCGAGGTTCAACCGGATGTCCGTGAGGTGCGCCTGCAGTTGGTCGAGACCGATGCCGGGATTCGCATGCAATCCCTGACCGGGAATGATGAGCATCCAGTCCGTGTTCCAGACCGAACGCCCTACCAGGCGTGTCGCATTGAGGTCGGGATCCTCGTCCGTGACCCCGGCGCGGAAACTGGAGAACCGCCGGATCGCGCCCAAGGCCCCGCTCAACGAGTCAGCCATCGGGATCCAGTTCGGCCGCCCCAGATCCGCCAGCCCGGTGGCGTGCGGGACCGGGATCGCCTGGTCCACCACGTTCCAGGTGCGCACCTGCAGGGTTGGGCTGTCGGGGATGATCATTCGATCGAAACCCGCCGGCACCAGGTAGACCGCAGGCGTCCGCGCCAACAGGTCGACCGGATAACCCTCGAGGTGGATGCCGGAACCCCGGATCTTGGTGGCGTACATCGACGGGTCGAAGGTGGAGTCCCCTGGCCCGAGCGGTTTGCCGAAGAAGTTCAGACCGGCCTTCACCTCGGTGCCGAACCGGATCACGAGGCCCGGCTGGGCCTCGGCGCCTCGCGCGGCGAAAGGCCGGCAAAAGCGCCGGAACTCAGGCACCGCCCAAAGGTCGGGAACGCGCGCCGTGGCGAGTCGATTCGCCCAGGCGAGGTCGGTGTCGGTGCGGAAGCACTCGCGCCGCAACGAGAAGGAGGAGGTGTCGAGCTGCAGGTTGTTGAACCCGAGGCGGCCTTCCACCGCGCGGAAATTGTCCTGCAACCGTGCCAGGATCCCGGCCAACCCTCCGCGCAGCAGCGGCTGGGTCTCCGTCACCTCACCCAGCGCCCGCTCGCGCACGATGTCGGTGAGCAGCGGCACCGCCGAACCGCGGTCGTTGAAGTCGAAGTTGGTCTCGAAGTCATACGCCTTCGCCGCCAGATACGCGTAGCGAGCGGCCAGGTCGAAGGAGGCCCGGTACTTCTGCATCGCCTCGGTGCGCGCGATGCGAAACGTCATGTCGTGATACCGCAGATCCTGGGCGAGCGCCGCGAGGCGGGTGTTGGCATTGCCCCGCTCCTCCAGCAGACGCATCCCCTCCTGCAGCGTGGCCCGATACTGGTCGGCCAGGCCGCGTAACTGCTCGCGCAGGCCGAACACCTTGATGCGCAAAACGCCCTCGTTGACCAGCAACTCCTCGATGTCCTGCAGCATGCCGGCAATCTCGGGTTCGAAGTCCTTGCGCGTGCTCTGGATCGAATCCCGGATCTCCACGATTTCCTTGCTGCTTTCGAGGATGTCGGCCGATTGCTCGGACAGCAGCGCGATCAGCCTCAACGAGAACTGCGCAGCGGCGCCCGAAGCCTTGAGTGCGGCGCGAATGGCGAACGAGGGGTCGTTGGACAACCCGATTGCGAGCGGGCCGCCGGCCGCCATGGCATCGCTGATATCGGAGGTCAGGCTCGCGGCCAACTGGGTGGAGGCGCTCCCCACGCGCAGGAGATCGATCGTCGTGTTCAACCCGATGATGGTGTGGTAGTAGGATTCCATCAGCTGCAGGTTCTCGACCTCGATCTCACTGCGCACCTGCAGCTCTTCCACCCGGTCTCGGATCTGCTTGTAGAGAAAGTCGTAGTCCCCCACCGCCAGGGCCAGGTCGGCCTGGACCTGCAGGATGTCGGAGATCGCGGTCTGCAAACGGCCCGGCGCCGCGCGCTGGCCCCAATCCTCCGGCGCCACAAACGTGTAGTCCGCCGCCGTGGACGGCAGCCGCAACCGCAGGATGCCGTCGTCCAGCAACTGCACCGAGGTGTTGATCTCGTGGCTGATGTCCTCCACGCCGTCATGGCGCAGATAATACTGCGTGGCCGTGTCCCGGAACTCCTCCGGAATGTCGTTCGTCAACGCGTGGAACGAGACGAACTCCTCGAAATAATCCCAGGCCGGCTCCGGCACCGTGCCCGAGTGGATGGCATTCACGTCGACATACATGAACAGGTTGAGATCGGGACCTTGGTAGCCCGCGGGATACGGTTTGCCCGGTCCGACGGTGCCGGAGTACGGCGTGCCGAAGATCTCGATCAGGCGATTGCGGAACTCCAGGTCCTGCGCCTGCGCCTCGCGCCGCATCGCCTCCGAGGCTTCCGCCACCTGTCGGAGGCGCGACTTATCGGCGTTGGCATAGCTGAAGACATCGTTCGCGTTGCGCAGCGCGGCGAAGGCGCGTTCGAAGATTTGCTCGAAGTGCGTGCTTCCCTGCGAAGGCTGGCGCCCGATCTGGGCGGTGGACCCCACGTCGATGAACGTGGGATCGATGTCGAACGGCACGACATCCGGGTCCACGCCCAGCGGATTCAACCCGGCATTCGAGTTGTCCAGCGTGGTCTGAATGCCGGCCATGGCCACCGACACCTGCCCGATCTCGCTCACTGTCCGGCGATCGACCTTTTGCAGCGGGCCATGGCTGGGGTCCGTATCCTCGGGAGCAAGGAGGGCGTTGGCCGTGAGCCAATCGAAGTACACCGCCTGCCCGGCACGCCGGGCCCACTCCGTCACGCCCCACGCGCGCTGGAGGTCGCCATCGAGGTAACCCTGCCACTGCCCCTCCGGATTCTCGACGTACCGCTGGCGATAGGTTTGCGCCACGATCTCGGCCCCGGCCTGCGCCCGCGCCGCAGCGGTCCGCGCGAACTTGCGTTCGTCCGAGAAATCCACCGAGAGCACCACATCCAGCAGGTTGTAGTACTCCGCGCGCGCCTCCCAGTTGAAGCGCGGGTGAGCCAGGAGATCGTACCGGCGACGCATGGCCATCGTGTAATGACCCCAGGCATCCCCGTGCCCCTGCGGATAGAGTCGCAGGGCATCGGACTCATCGAGGAACCCGTCCGCATTGACGTCGCGAATCTGATAGTTGAGCGCGTAGGCCACTTCGCCTTCGCCCTTGGTGAAGTTCCAGAACAGCCGGTTGAAGACCGGTCGGCCCAGGCTTTCGTCCGTGCCGCGGAGCAGAGCCAACTCCTCCTCCAACAGGTTCGGGAGCTGGTTCTCGAAGCAGAACCGACTGCCGGTCAGGCTGCCCGGTTCGACGGTGCCGTTGCCATAGGCCAGGGTCGGGTCCAGCGCGTCCTGCCACGCTTCGTTCCCGAGCAGGGTGTAGAAATCCGCCAGCCGCGTGGACGCCAGCAGCAGCGCAGCGTTGATCCCGGAGGTGGCCGCCGGTTGCGAGGCGTCGATGCTCAAGGCACGCGCCCTCGCCAGCACGGTCTCGTAAAGCTCGATCAACCCGACGTTCTCCACCACGTCCTTGGCTGCATTCAACGCCACCGGACCGACATACGGCGCCCCCAGTTGCTGAAGCATGCTCGAGGCGGTCGCCGGACTGCCGGCACGCGTGAACTCGCGGATCCGCGCCTCGTACGGGTTGATGGCGTCGAGCACGCGCTTCACCCATCCCGAAGCCAGCTGGGCTCGCAGGTCGGGACGCCCATCCGCATCGAGATCGCGAGGCGAGGAATTCGCAGCGCCCGCCCATTCGGTCCAGGTCGCGGACGTCGCGGGAACATCGGCCGCATGCCGGTAACGAACGAAGAACAGCTGGTCCGCCAGCAGCAGGACGGGATTCCCCTGCAGATCGATCTGGTTCTGACCAGCCGATCCCGAGGTCCCGGAGAACGCGGTCCAGACCGGGGCAGGCGCCACGCCGGGCGGTACGTCGCCCGGCCGGACGCTGCCATCCTCCTCGCGGTACCACCATGCATAGGCCACGTCATCCACGTTCCCTCCAAAGTCCGCCGTGTGCCGGAGGGTGATCTTCTCATCGAACACGTTGTCCGGCAGGACGGTCTTGATCGCGCCGCGATACCGCTGGGAGCGATCGACCTTGATCACGTGCAAGGCCACGGGGGCTGCGCCCAATCGCGGATCGTTGTTCTCCGCCACGGTGACATACCCGACGGTGAACGGTTCGCGGGGATCCAGGAGCCGTGGGTTGGTCACCAGCGCCAGGCCGGGCCCGAGCCCGCGCAACGGCGCCGCGCGTTCCACGTCCGCCACCGGGTTCGCCCCTTCATCGTCATACACAATTTCGGGCTGCAGTCCCGCCAACC
>JADLFD010000726.1 GCA_020845805.1 Verrucomicrobiales bacterium
AAGTCTTCGATACCCTCGCCGGCTCCCTGCCCGCCCCGCAGTTCGAACACGCCTCCGGCCGCTGGCTGCGCCGCATTGTCGCCGCCCTCACCCCCCGCGTCCCGGTCATCCTCTTCGCCAAATCCGCGCCCGTTCCCTGGCCCGACCTCGCCGCCCTGCGCCCCCATGTCCTCGGCGTGGATGCCCACGCGGATCTCGCCCACTTGCGCGCCACAATCCCCGCCCACCTCGCCCTCCAGGGCAACCTCGCCCCGGAAGTGCTCCTCGGCCCCGAAGAGGGCGTCGTGCGCGAAACCCGACGCATCCTCGAAACGTTGCGCGGCCGACCCGGTCACCTCTTCAACCTCGGACACGGCGTCCCGCCCGACGCCCCGCTCACTCACCTCGAAACCCTCGTCAACACCATCCGCACTTTCTCATGAGCGGCCTCCGCGTCGATCTCGACCTGATCCAGAAGTACAACGTGCCCGGACCCCGGTACACGTCGTACCCGCCCGCGACGCGCTTCGCCGAGTCGTTCACCCCCGCGGACGCCGCCGCGGAACTCGAGGCCGCCCGCGCCGCGCGCCCGCCCCTCTCCCTCTATTTCCATATCCCGTTCTGCGAGACACTCTGTTGGTTCTGTGGCTGCACCACGGTGATCACCCTGAACCACCAGCAGGGCGACACCTATGTCGAATGCCTCGAACGCGAAATGCGACAGGCGCGCCCCCACCTCGCCACGGACGCCGCCGCGGTCCAACTCCATTGGGGCGGCGGCTCGCCCACGTTCCTCAACCCGGACCAGATCCGAACCCTCGGCCACGCCATCCGCCGGCACTTCGCCTTCGCCCCCGACCTCGAAGCCTCGGTGGAAGTCGATCCCCGCCGCCTTTCCGAAGACCACGTCGCCGCACTCCGCGAGGCCGGCTTCAACCGCGCCTCCCTCGGCGTCCAGGACTTCGATCCCGAGGTTCAGGTCGCCGTCCATCGCCTCCAACCCCGCGACCTCACCGCGCAGGCCATCCGCTGGCTGCGCGACGCGGGCTTCACCTCGCTCAACCTCGATCTCATCTACGGGCTCCCGGGACAAACCGTCGACTCCTTCGCCCGCACCCTCGACGCCGTCCTCGAACTCCGCCCCGACCGGCTCGCCGTCTTCAGCTACGCGCACGTGCCCTGGATCAAGCCGTCGCAGAAGATCTTCGAAAAACGCATGGCGCTCCCCTCGCCTGAAACCAAGCTGCAGATTCTGAAGCTGGTGGTGGAACGCCTGACGCGCGATGCCGGATACACCTACATCGGCATGGACCATTTCGCGCTGCCCACGGACGAACTGGCGGTGGCCCAACAGCACCGTACCCTCCAGCGCAACTTCCAGGGCTACAGCACCCGCGGCGGAACCCAGATCTGCGCGTTCGGCATGTCTGCCATCTCCCAAACCGACGCTGCCTACTGGCAGAACCTCAAGGCCCTTCCCGAGTACTACGCCGCGGTCAACGCCGGACATCTCCCCGTCGCCCGCGGCTGCCGCGTCCATCGCGATGACCAGATCCGGCGCGCCACCATCATGGAAGTGATGTGCAACCTCGGACTCGACTACGCCGCGCTCTCGCGTCGCTTCCACATCCCCTTCCAGGAATACTTCGCCCGCGAACTCGCCGGACTCGACGACCTCGAATCCGATGGCCTGCTCACGCGCTCCGAGGCCGGGATGACCATCACGGATCTCGGCCGTCTGCTCGTGCGCAATATCGCCATGCGCTTCGACGCCTACCTGCCCGCCACGCAGGAACGTCGCTTCTCCCGCACCATCTGACCCGACCCGCCTCCCCATGCGTTCCATTGGCATCATCGGTGGCGGCATCACCGGGCTCACCGCCGCCCATCACCTGCGGAAAGCCGGGTTCAGCGTCACGCTGTACGAGGCCTCCCCCCGCACCGGAGGCGTGATCTGCAGCCATCGCGACGGCGAATGTCTCGCCGAGGGCGGTCCCAACACCATCCTCGAAACCGCGCCCGAGATTGCCGCACTCGTCGAGGAACTCGGCCTCGCCCCACGCCGCCACTATTCCAGCCCCGATGCCTCCGCACGCTACGTGGTGAGAAATGCCGCCGCCGTCCAACTCCCGGCTAGCCCAATCCAGTTCTTCCTCGCCCCGTTTTTCTCCTGGAACGCCAAGTTCAGCCTGCTCTGCGAACCCTTCCGCCCACGACGCCGCGAAACCACCGAGGAGTCCGTCGCGGAGTTCGTCCAACGCCGCCTCGGCCGGGAATTCCTGGAGTACGGAATCGACCCGCTGGTCACCGGGATCTACGCCGGCGACCCCGCTCAACTCTCCGTCGAGCACGCCTTCCCCCGCATCCACGCCCTCGAAGCCAGGTACGGCTCGCTCATCCGTGGCCAGTTCTTCGGCGCACGCGAACGCAAGAAACGCGGCGATGTGGCCAAGGATCGCGCACGCAAATTCTCCTTCGACGACGGCCTGCAGGTGCTGCCCGACACCCTCGCTCAACGGAACGCCGACTCTTTGCAGCTGCACACCCGCGTCACACGCGCCACGCGAACCGGGACGTCGTGGACGCTCCACCTGGAGCGCACGCCGGGCACCGGATCGCGGCCCGTCCAGGCCCAACACGACGTCGTGCTCTTCTGCGGCACCGCCCATTCCCTCGCCCGCCTCGAACTCGACGCCCCGGACGTGCCCAGCCTCGCCCCGCTGGCCGAGGTCCACTGCCCGCCCGTCACCAGCGTCGTCCTGGGCTTCCGCCGCTCCGAGGTCAGCCATCCCTGCAGCGGCTTCGGCGTGCTCATCCCGCACCGCG
>JADLFD010000727.1 GCA_020845805.1 Verrucomicrobiales bacterium
ACGATTTCCGGCACGCGAGCGGGATCTCGGTGCCGGGGTTGCAGCAGGGGTCGGGATACCCCTGGGTTGTGAGAGAAAGACAGGTGCGAGGCGAACGGGACGGCGCAAGCCGCCCCGTTCGTTCGTTTTGATACCCCTCCGACTTCACCTGGACCCGGGAGGCCAGGACCCCGCCACCGCGCCACACCCTGATCCTGCGCGCGAGGGATGAAGTAGTGAAGCGGCGGACATTCGCCGTGATCCTGGTCAAGGATCTTGGTGAGGAGTGAGTTCTCAGACCCTCTTGTCACCAACTCATGGTCATACCCCGGTTTGGCTCATACCTCCTCCACCCTTCCACCCAGACAAAGAGCGATCGCTTGTCCGCCCACGCCACGGCACCCACCGCCGATCCTCTCACCCGCGCCATGCGGCGAAGTCATGCAGACCCGAAAGGTTCATGGCCATGACGCGTTTTCATCCTGGACGAGTTCGCTCGCCTGTTTCGTAAATAAGGCATTTCCATGGGGTTATCACTTCTCGGAATTGTCGAGAAACGCGCGTGGCTGATGGCGCAAATCGAGCATGTTGAGATCGATTCAAACCACTTATGCAAGACATCGCCGAGTTATGGACTCACTAGAATCTGACTCACTCCAGTCACCGGGGAACTCACTCACTCACTCTGAGTTTACCCGCCATGGAGCTATCAGGGAGTCTGTTAGACTCAGGGAGCCTTGACTCGAATCCGACCGGTGCGCCCTCGGTCCCGCCCCTCCGGACCACCCATCGTCAATGCCGGTAGCGGGGCTGGCATACGGAATGCTTTTAGGCGGCGTTGTTGAGAACCGGTCACCGCGCTCCCCTGCGCAGCTGACCGCGGCGCCAGCCAGGTGCCGCCTGACCGAGTCCGAGATCACCCCGCGTGATGATCTTCCCGATTCGGCATGATTCTGGGTTCGCACCGTCCCACCACCCACCCGCACTCCCCCGCACCATGACCCAAGACCTCTCCGGAGCAGGCAAATCGTGGCGATTCCCCTCGGAGGTGATTTTCTCGAGCGAACGGATCCGCCTCCGACGTGGCGCCTCGCTCGCTCATCAACTCCCCGTCCTGGCGTTGCTGCTGGGGACCGCCTGGTTGCTCGCCCAACTCATCCCGGATCTTCTCGAGTGGTTCACCTTTCGCGTGAGCCTGCTGGTGGCGCTGGGTGGCATCGGCTGCTGGCGCTGGGGCTGGTTTCTCACCCAGTCCCTGCGGGCGGTGATCTACCGATACTGGACGTATCCCGCGATCCGGAGGCAGGCCGCTTTCGCCGTCGCACGGCGAGGCCCGGTGCCCGAGATCACGATCCTCGCGGTCACCTACAAGGAGAAGCGTTGGATCACGGACGCCGTGTTCGAGTCCGTGTACCGCGAGCTCAGCACGATCACCGGTTTGCAACGCCCGCCACGCGTGGTCGTGGCCACCGGATGCGATGCCGACGATGACGCCATCCGCAGCATCCACGCTCAGCAGTCGGAACGGCTGACTCCGGCCGACGCACATTCCTGGCCCCCCGAGCTGGTCCTCCTTCGCGGAGATACGGGCAAGCGCCCCGCCATCGCCGCGGCCCTGGCCGCCATCAACGAAACCCAGCCCGACCCCGACGGCGTCGTGATCTTCATGGACGGCGACACGGTGATGCAACCCGGGTTGATGCCCCGCGTGCTGCCCATCTTCCGCTTGGAACCCGAGGTCTCCGCCGTCACCACCAACGAGGACGGCTGGGTCCAGGGGCCGCGCTGGTTTGCCGAGTGGATCTCTCTGCGCTTCGGACTTCGCCACCGGACGATGTGCTCGGTCGCGCTCTCCGGAAAACTCCTCTGCCTGACCGGGCGCCTCTCCGTGTTCCGTGCCTCAGTGACCTCCGACCCCTCGTTTGTCTCCCAAGTGCACAAGGACTCCATCCATCACTGGCTGTGGGACAAATTCGACATGCTGAGTGGGGACGACAAGAGCACGTGGTACTGGCTCGCCGCCCGGGGCAAGCGCATGCTGTACGTCCCCGACGCCCTGGCCACCACCCTGGAAGTCGTCACGGGCAACGGCGCCTCGCGCGCCCTGGCCAATGTCCGCCGCTGGTCCGGCAACAGCCTGCGGCACAGCTGGCGCGCCTTCAAACTGGGGCCGGCCAAGCTGGGATGGTTCAGCTGGTATAGCCTCCTGGATCAGCGCCTCGCCATCTTCACCGTACTCGTTGGCCCGCTGCTCGCGCTGCTCGCCCTGGCCGCTGGACGATGGGAAATCACCGCCGGATTCCTGCTGTGGGTCATGTTCTCGCGCATTGCGCATGCCTCCATCGCCTGGAAACACGGTCGCCGGATCTCCGTCTATTACCTGCCCCTCCAGATCTGCGCCGACTGGGTCATCGCACTCACCAAAATCTGGGTGCTGTTCCACCCCGCCAAACAGGCCTGGATGAACCGCGGCGCACGCAAGCTCGACTCCACCCAGGGCTCCGCCTTCTACCGCGCACGCACCGCCATTGCCCACTACCTGTACGGATTCACCTGCACCGCAACGGTCGTCTCCATCGGCATCGCCAGCGGACTCCTGCCCCTGCTTGAGGACGCCCCGCTCTATCTGCGCCGCCTCAGCCGGCCCAACGAAACCCTGTCCAGTGTCGCCTCCCTCGCGGCTCCCACCCCCTCCTTCCCCGTGATGTTCGGCGCCGTCGCCGAGGTGCCACCAGCCCGTCCCTCGAGCCCGATCGCCTTCGCAGGCGTGACGCTCCCCGCCACGCCACCGAGCCCCCCGTCTCCGACGCCCTGAGTCGCGCCGAGAGTCGCCCCTCCGATTTCCCTCCAACCCCTCACACGCACCCACCATGTCTGTCTCCTCCACCCCACCTGTCCCCGTCCCGACCCCCACAGGCTCCTCAATGCGCCGCGCGGGCGTGCTGTTCCTCGTCTCCCTCCTCACGCTCCTCGCCCTCGCCTTCGGAGTCTCGTGGCTTCACTACCGCTACGAAAACACCGTGCTCCGCAACGCGACGGTGAAAGGACGCCTGCACCGCATCGGCACCCGCCTCGAAGGACAGGTCAAACTCATCCCCGTCACCGTCGGCCAGCGGGTCAGCCGGGGCGATCTGCTCGTCCAACTCGAAGACCAGCACTTCGCCGCCGCAGTAGGCCAGGCTCGATCCGAACTCACCACCGCCACGCGACGTTACGAGGTCGAACGGCTCGCCATCGACTACGACCGCCGCCGTCTCCAACTGGAGATCGACCGCCAAGAGAGCATGGCCCGCGCCGAATCCGCCGCGGTCGATGCCATGACCAGCACGGTCGACAAATGGGAACGGGAGCACGAACGCATCACCTCCCTCATCCGGGTCGGCGTCTCCTCCCCGAGCGAGATGGACAGCGTGACGGCCGAGCGTGACAACGCCCGCGCCCTCAAGAAGGCCGCCGACGGCCGCTTGGAGGCGTCCCAGTCCACTTGCCGGACCGCCCGCCACGCCCTGGAGGGTCTCAGCGTCCGCCTCGCCTCGCTGGAGGTCCTGGCCGCGGAGATCGAGACCGGCCGCCAACGACTCGCCGCGGCGGAAGCGGATCTCGCCGCCGCCACCATCGTGGCGCCAGAGGACGGCTGGGTCGTGGAACGCATCGTCGAAGCCGGCGGCTCGGCCAAGGTGGGAGAACCCATCCTCTCCCTGTGGCTCGGCAACCCCTGGATCGAAGCCTGGGCCGATGAGGAACTCCTGCGCGAGATCCGTATCGCCAGCCCGGTGGACGTCTCCCTCAAGGCCTATCCCAACGTCAAACTCTCCGGTCAGGTCGAATCCATCGGCGTCCTGACCGACCGCGAAGTCGAAGGACTCCGCGTCCCGGCCACCCTTCACGCCCTGTTCCCGCCCAACGCCATGGTCCCCATCCGGGTGGCCCTCGATCCGGCCGAGATCCGGTTTCAACCCGGACTCAGCGCCCTGGTCGGGATCCGGCGCGACCGCGATCCCGAAACCACGAGACGCGCCGGGAATGGCGCCCCTCCCTTCGCTGCCCTCTCCGTCCCCCACCCCTCTTCCTCCCACCGCTAAAAACGAACTCGAACCTGAACCCCGAAAACGAACCCACCATGAAAGTCAGCATATTCGGACTCGGTTATGTCGGTTGTGTCACCGCCGCCTGCCTCGCCAAAGACGGCCATGAAGTCGTCGGCGTCGACGTCGTCGCCAGCAAAGTGGCGCGACTCGCCGCCGGACAGCCGACGGTCGTCGAAACCGGACTCGACGAACTCATCGCCGACGCCAAGAAGGCCGGCAAACTCACCGCCACCACCGACGCCCGCGCGGCGGTGCTGGCGACCGATGCCTCCATCATCTGCGTCGGCACCCCCAATGCACGCGATGGCAGCCTGGATCTGAGCGCGGTCCGCCAGACCGCCGAGGCCATCGGCCGCGCCATGCTCGATAAACCCGAGCGTCACGTCGTCGTCCTGCGCAGCACGGTCCCCGCCGGCACCTGCGAAAACGTGGTCATGCCCGCGCTGCACCCCGACACCCCTCATATCGCCCTCCTCGAAAGCGATCTCGTGATCGTGCCGGAATTCCTGCGCGAAGGCTGCGCCATCGCCGACTACTACGATCCCCCGTTCGTGGTCGTGGGTTCCGCCACCGGCAAACCCGATGACAACGCCACCGTGGTGCAGGCGGTGTTCGGAGGGGTGACCGACCGACTCCAATGGCTGCCCTTCCGTGAGGCGGAGATGCTGAAGGCCACCTGCAATGTGTTCCACGCGTTGAAGGTCGCCTTCGCCAACGAGATCGGCGCGCTCTGCTCCGCGCTCTCCATCGACGGCAAGGCGCTGATGGCCCAGTTGGTACAAGATCAGAAGCTCAACATCTCCCCGGCCTACCTGCGTCCGGGCCTCCCCTTCGGTGGCTCCTGCCTCCCCAAGGACCTGCGCATGATCCTCTCCGTCGCCTCGCGGAACGCCGTCGATCTGCCCCTGCTCCGCAGCCTGCTTCCCAGCAACGACGCCCACCTCAAACGGGCCATCGATATGATGCCCAGCTCCGGTGCGCGCCGAATCGGACTCAACGGCCTGGCCTTCAAGAGCGGTACGGACGACCTGCGGGAAAGTCCCATCGTCCTCATCGCCGAACATCTGATCGGCAAAGGCTACGACCTGCGCATCCACGATCCCGGGATCGAAACCTCACGTATCTCCGGTGCGAATCGCGACTACATCGAGAAACACATCCCCCATCTCTCCAGCCGGCTGGTGTCCAGCATCGACGAACTGGTCCACCATTCCGAGGTGGTGCTGCTCGTCCGTGACGGCCAGGCCGTGGTCGATCGCGCCGCCGCCCTGGGCAAACGCCCCACGGTCATCGATCTGCGCGGCAAGACCCCGCAGACACGCAAAGCGGCCTCCGCTCCCGCTCCCGCTCCCGCTCCCAAGCCCGTGGCCGCCACCGCCACCGCCAAACCCGAGCTCAAGGCACTGCCCAAGCCGCACGTGCGCTTCAAGGCCTCCACCAACGGTCGCCACTCCCTCGCCGCCGCCGCCTAGGCCCGGATCCGGCCGTTCTGGTTTCACCTCCACGCCGAAGCCAACCCCCATGCACCCCATGTCTCGGAGTCCCTCCGCGTGTCCGAACCACACGCCCCAGCTTCTGGACACGCTTCGGCGTGCAATCCTCCCGCACAGCCCGCTGTGGCGATTCGTCGCCACGGCGGCTGCCTTGCTCTACTTCACCGCCCCCTCACGCGGCGCCACCTTCCGCTGGGCCAACTCCTCGAACCGGATCTACGTCGAAGGCGGCGGCATCGCCACCTTGTCCGACATCAAGGCGGCCCTGCCTACCGCACCCCTGGATCTCGTCAATGCCACCACCAAGATCTGGCTGCTCCGCGCCGACCTGATCGTGGAGGACGGCTCCATCCTTCATCTGCACGGCGATGACGCCGGCGGTGACGTCAACGAACTCCGCCTCCTCAGCCGCAACTCCGCCGCCCCCGGCAGCGTCGTCCTGGTCGATGCCGATTGGGGCACGCTCGATCTGCAGAGTGTTAAGGTCACTTCCTGGGACGACACGCTCGGCGGGCCTGACACGGAATCCGACCTGTTTCGCCGCGCCGCTCTCCGCGCCCGCTCGCGCCTCGTGGGGTCCACCCCACAGGAGTCCACCCTCAACGTCATTAACTCCGAGATCGCCTACCTCGGCTACAACTCCAAGGAGCAGTACGCCCTGACCTGGCAGGTCGTCGGAAACCCGCCCGGCGTCCACGCACTCGGCGTCGTCACCAACTCTCATCTCCACCATTCCAAGCTCGGCGTCGGCAGTTGGTCCGCCCAGGACGTCACCTGGGAATCCTCCGAACTGGACGCCAATACTCTCTACGGGTTCGCCCCCGAGGACCCTGCCCAACAGGCGGTGCTCGCGGCCAACAACGTCCACGACAACCTCCTCGGTGCGTCCCTGCGCTGGGCCCCTGCCGGCGCGTTCATCTACGTCACCGGTCCCGGCACCGCCACCCTCAGCGACATCCGCAACGCACTCCCCGAAGCTCCGCTCGATCTCGTCGACCCGCTCGCCGGGACCTGGCTCCTGCGCGCCAAGGTCGAAATCGAGGATGGCGCCACCCTTCACTTGCACGGAACCGCCGCCGGAGGGGAGGTCAACGAACTCCGACTCCTGAGCCGTAACTCGGACCTCCCCGGGAGCGTTGTCTCGATCGATGCGGATTGGGGCACACTCGATCTGCAAAGCGTCAAGGTCACCTCCTGGGACGACGTCGCCGGCGGGCCCGACACCGAATACCTGACCTACCAGCGCGCCTTCCTGCGCGCACGATCGCGCCTGGTCGGCAGCACCCCCCAGGAGTCCACTCTCAACGTCATCAACTCCGAGATCAGCCACCTGGGCTATAACTTCCGCGAAGGTTTCTCACTCACCCTGCAGGTCGTGCTCGAACCCCCCAGCGTCCGAGTCTTGGGCCTCATTCAGAACAGCTCCATCCATGATTCCCTGGTGGACGTCTCCTCCTGGGGATCACCCGATGCGGTCTGGTCAGGCAATGAAATCGCCGCCAGCACGCTGTTCGGATTCCAACCTTCGCTCCCCGCGTTCCAGGCCACGCTGGCGGCCAACAACATCCACGACGTCACCTATGGCGCCACCTTCCGTTGGGCGGAGTCCGTCCAACGCCTCTATGTCATGGGACCTGGGACCGCCACCCTGAGCGATCTGCGCAGCGGCGCCCCCGAAGCCCCGCTGCAACTCGTCGATGCCGCCCACCGCATCTGGCTCCTGCGCTGCGACCTCCAGGTCGAGGAAGACGCTCACCTCCATCTCCACGGATCCACCCTCGGGGGCGACGTGGATGAACTCCGCCTGCTCAGCAACAACACCGCCGACCCCCACGCTTTCGTCTGGATCAGCGCCGACTACGGAACCCTCGACATTCGGAACACGCGCATCACCTCCTGGGACGAGGCAGTCGGAGGTCCCGACACGGAGTACGCCAGCTTCGGACGCGCTTGGATCCGCGCCCGTTCGAGCCTCGGTCCCGACGGCCTCACGCCGCTCGAATCACGGATGGATATCATCGAGAGCGATGTCGGTTATCTCGGGTACCACGGCTCCGAAGCCTACGGCCTGGTGTGGAAGGTGACCGGGGTCCACCCCGACCCCGAGCAGGACATCTTCGACCACGTCAATGTCTATGGCGACATCCTCAACAGCCGTCTGCACCACAACTATTTCGGGATGTACTCCTTCGGCCACCAGGGGGGCCAGTGGATGGGGAACGAGGTCGACCACAACGTGGGCTACGGCTTCGATCCTCATGACGACTCCGACCATCTGCTCATCGAGGACAACGACGTTCACCACAACGGGCTCCACGGCATCATCGCCTCGAAACGCTGCGATCACCTCGTCATCCGCAACAACCGCGTCTGGGCCAACGCCAAGAACGGAATCATGCTGCATCGCTCCTGCGACGACAGCGTGATCGAAGACAACGTGTCGTTCTCCAACGCCGACGCGGGCATCGCGCTTTTCGGCACCTGGCGCGTCCAAGTGCGCCACAATCTCGTCCTCTCCAATTTCAACGCTGGCATCCGCATCAGCGTGGGCGGAGGCAACCACGCCATCGTCCATAACGAGATCGGACACTCCGGCAAGAACGGAGCCCTCTTCCTCTATCGAGGCACCGATCTCCCCGAACCCGGCGACGACGGACGCCCCCGAAATCTGCTCATCGCCAGCAACCTGATCCACCACCTCGCCGCGGAGGCGGTGAAGCATCAGGACAGCGACCAGGTGACGTACCTGGCCAACACGATCGTGGACGACGCCCCGCTCCTTCGGTTCCAGACCTCGGCCAATGTCGTGGTGGTCAGCAATGCCATCTCCTCCAACGCCGTGACCAAGATCGTGGGCAGCCCCACGGTCTACACCGACGTCCGCTTCATCGCCCAAAACGCCTTCGAGGTGAACGTCAACACCACCTGCGAGGCGATCTTCGAAGATCCGGATGGAGCGATCTTCAACGTCGACGAGGCCCCGGGCTCCACCACCGCCGCCAGTTCCACCACGGGCTCCCCCTCCTCCATCAGCCTCACCGCACCGCCGGTGGGCACGTTCACCCATATCGTCCGCGTCCCGCTCTTCGCGCTCTCCGCGGAAACCGCACTGCTCATCAATCCCACGCTCTGGAGTACCGTGCCGTCCGAACCCCGGGAATGGACCCTCCAGACCGCCTCCGGGACGCTGCCGATCGAGTTCACGGTGGAAGCCCTCCAGCCGAGCTTCCTCCACAAGCTCTACCTCGATGGCGTGTCGATGGGGTACTTCACCTCCGATCCCGCCGGTGCCCTCTCCATGGAAGTCACCCCGGGAACACCCGGCCTTCACGAACTCCGGCTGGTGCCTCAGCTGTGAACGCACGCCCCACGCCTCCCCACACCGCGTCCTCTCCAATTCCTCCCCCCCGCCCCCCTCCCACCACCCCACTGTCCGCGACCTCCCACCCCATGTCCCTCGCCGACCTGCTCCCTCCCCTCGCCGAAACCTTCCCCGCCACCATCGTCCCGCGGGATCCGCAACCCGTCGAACTACTGCCGATGGTGCAGCACTATGATTGGGGAGACCCCGATTTCATCCCGACCCTGCTCGGCCAATCCAACCCGGGCCGGCGCCCCTGGGCCGAGCTGTGGATGGGAGCCCATCCCGATGCCCCCGCCCAGGCGGTCACGCCCTCGGGAAATGTTCCCCTCGACACCTGGATCAGCTCCCTGCCCGACACCATCCTTGGCCCGCAGGTCTCCGAACGCTTCGAAGGTCGGCTCCCGTTCCTCTTCAAAATCCTCGGCGTCGCCGCACCGCTCTCACTGCAGGTCCACCCGGACGAGCGCAGTGCCCGAGCCGGGTTCGCCGCAGAAAACCGAGCCGGCGTCCCGGTCGACTCCCGCCAACGCAACTACCGGGATCCGCATCACAAACCCGAGTTGGTCGTCGCCCTGGGTGAGTTCTACGGTTTGCGCGGATTTCGTCCCATGGCCGACCTGGCCTCCGCTCTGGCTGAACTCCCCGAGTTCCGGTCCTTCGAACCCAGCCCCGGCGCGACCCCCGAATCGCTCAAAGCCTTTTACTCGGCGTGGATGCGATTGCCCCAGGAAAGTGTCAACCGCCACCTCGACCCGCTGCTGGATCGCGTGCGCGCGGCGGACCTGGCGCGTCCGTTCCAAACCATGGATCGCGAGTACTGGCTCCTGCGCGCCGATGCGATCTACTCCCGGCCCGGCCATCGCGACCGCGGACTGCTCGCGTTTTACCTCCTGAACCTGGTTTGCCTGCAACCGGGCGAAGGCATGTACCTGCCGCCCGGAGTCCTCCACGCCTATCTCCACGGGCCCGCCGTGGAGCTCATGGCCAACTCCAACAACGTGCTGCGCGGTGGCCTCACCACCAAACACATCGACGTGGGCGAACTGCTTCAGCAAACCCGCTTTGAAAGTGAATCCCCCGCCCTCCTCGTCCCGGATCGCCAACGTGGCTCACGTGTCGCCACCTACGCCACGCCGGCGGGAGAGTTCCAACTCACCCGGATCGAGGTCGACGAAGACGCGCCGTTCATCGAAGCGTGCGACCATTCGCTCGAGGTCCTGATCGTCACCTCCCACCAGCGCGCGGATCCCGTGACCCTCCGCTCGCGGGACGATGTCCTCTGCCTCGGCCGCGGGCAGGCCGCCGTGGTCCCCGCCAACCGCTCCTACCAGATCACCGCCCAAGGCCCGGCCACCATCTACCGGGCCTCGGTTCCCCTGAAGTCCGCCGACCAGGATCCCAGCAACCACCCCGCCCCACTCTTCCGCGGACGTCGCCCCACGGCCCTCGGATTCGGTACCAGCGGCCTACGCGGGCTGGTGTCCGACATCACCGACTTGGAGGCGTACCTCAACACCGCGGGCTATCTCGATTACCTGCGTGAAATCGGGGATCTACGCCCCGGCGCCCCCGTCAGCATCGCCGGCGATCTCCGCCCCAGCACCGACAGCCCGGAGCGCAGCATCATGCGCGCGGTCGCCCTGGCGATCGAAGACTCCGGCTACTCCGTCGATCATCTCGGGCGACTTCCCACCCCGGCCCTGACCTACTTCGCCCTGCAGCACCCGCGCCCCAGCATCATGGTGACCGGGAGCCACATTCCCTTCGATCGCAACGGCATCAAGTTCACCAAGGTCACTGGCGAAGTCCTGAAGGCCGATGAGCCCGGGATTCTGCACGCCGTCCAGAAGGTGCGCGCCCTCGAGTACGCCAAACCCCCGGCCCTGTCCCGGTTCGGCGATGATGGCATGTTCAAACCCCACAGCGCGCACGAACTTCCCCCAGTCAACCCCCACGCCCGACGCGAATACCTCCAGCGCTACCAGGAGTTCCTGCCCCACGAACCGCTGCGCGGTCTGCGCGTCGTCTTCTACGAACACTCCGCCGTGGGTCGCGATCTGCTGGTCGAACTCCTGACCTCGCTCGGCGCGCGTGTCCTCCCCATGGCGCGCTCCAGTCAGTTCGTGCCCGTGGATACGGAAGCGCTGTCCGCCTGCGACCTCGAGTTGCTGCAGCGCCTCGCGGATGAAGCGCGCGCCGCGTTCGGTCCCATCGACGCGGTGATCTCCACCGATGGCGACAGTGACCGACCGCTCATCGCTGGAATCGATGAAAACGGGCGCGTCCAGTTCCTCGGAGGCGATCTCGTCGGCCTCCTGGTCGCCGATTTCCTCGGTGTAAATGCCGCCGCGGTCCCGGTCAGCGCGAACGATGCCGTGGATCTCTGGGCCGCCACCCGCGGCGTCACGCTCCGTCGCACGCGCATTGGCTCGCCCTACGTGATCGAGATGATGCACCGCCTCTGCGCCGCCGGGAGCCCACAGGTCGTGGGCTGGGAAGCCAACGGTGGATTCCTCGTCGCCACTGACATCGTCCGGAACGGCCGGGTCCTGCGCCCACTCCCCACGCGCGACGCGGCCCTGCCCATCGTCGCGGTGCTTTGCGCTTCCCGCGAGCAGCGGCTGCCGCTGGTGGGGCTGTTCCAAAAGCTGCCTCGCCGCTACTCGCGCGCCACGCTCATCGATGCCGTGCCCACGGAACTCAGTCGCACGCTGATCACCCAACTCTCACCCCGCGTTCCCGGCGTGCTGGAAATCGAAATCACCGAACGCGGGGAACCCCGATTCCTGCGCGACGATGGCCCCTCCTCGGCCACCGATCCCCACGCCCTGGCCGTCACCCGCGCTCAAATCGAGCACCGCTTCCCCGCGTCCGAAGGCTACGGCCCCCTCTCGCGCATCAATCTCGTGGACGGTCTGCGCCTGGGATTCGCCAACGGAGACGTGGTGCACCTGCGCCCCTCGGGCAACGCCCCCCAACTCCGCATCTACTCGGTCGCCAGCTCCCCGGAACGCGCGGACACCATCATCCGCCAAACCACGCGCCTCCTCGAGCATCTGCTCCACACTCCTCCCGCGCCCGCGCATCCCCCCGCCTCTGTGCCCATGCTCGCGCCACCCCAGTCCCCGTTCGTCGCGGCCGTCTGCAAGAATATCGAACTCGCCACCCACCTCGTCGCCCAGGGCCAAACGCCGGCCGTCGTCGGGACCGTCTCCGGATCCAAGGCGGCCCAACGGTTCTGGCAGTCCCTCCTCGACGGCGCCAAGGCGGACTTGCACGTGGGCACCGCCGTCTCGTTCCACGAGGATCTCCCCACCAACCAGGCCTTCGGGATCCTCCTGCTCTGGCAACGTCTCAAAACCCACCTCGCCGCCGGCCCCGACCGCGACGCGCTGGTGGCCTTCGTCTTCGGCGATGGCACCCGGTCCACCCCGTTCACCGAAACGGACAACGCCCAAAAACCCGCCATCGCCACCTTCGTGCGGGCCTCCGCGGATCCGGAGGCCACCCGGCCCCGATTCCTGACCATGGTCGAAGTGGCGCTCCACCACTTCATCCCCGTACAACAATTCCTGAAGCGATCCGGGTTCCGTGGGTTGGTGGTCAAATGGGGCGATGAGATCCAAATCCCCACCCGCGATCTCTCCGGCCTCGATCCACTCTTCCGCGACGCGGATGTCGTCCGGTTCGTCTCGGTCCGTCCCATGGATGCCGATGAAGCCGCGAACAAGGATTGGGTGGGCGTGGATGCCGCCGGGAATGTCACGGCCTTCATTCCTCGCCGGCCGCTCGAAGAGATGGAACTCCTGGCCGATCGCGGACTCCTCCAGCGCAAGGACGGCCGGCTGTACGGCGGGGTGAACCTCGGCTCCATCGCGGTGTCCACCACCCTCCTCGAAGCCCTCCTCGCCGAGTTCTCCCGCGAGGTCAATGATCCCACCGCCTCCCGCAAGGATCGTCCCGCGCTCGATCCCGAGTTCTTCACCGCCCTCACGGTGGCCGCCATCGCCGATCCCGAGGCCCGCCACGAAGCCTGGAAACTCGCCGTGCGCGAAAGTGCCGATGTCCAGGCGCTGCAACTGCGCATGCCCGACCTGCTCACCCGACTCACCTCCGTCCTCGAACGCCACGAATCAGCCACCGGCCGACCGCTGCGCATGGTCGCCATGGACTTCGGGGACCAGTACTGGGGCGACATCGGGCAACATGCCAAAATCTTCGAGTTCTACATGGCGCTCAATGATCCCGGCCCCTCCGGTCGCGTCGCGCGCGCCCTCGCCCATCTGCCCGACTCCCGCGACGAGCACGGCAATCTCATCGTGGACTCCGAGGTCAGCCCGCACGTCCAAGTCCGCAATTCGGTCCTGATCCACGCGCGGTTGACCGGCGCGGGATCCGTGGACGGAGCCGTGCTCATCGGCACCCACGCTCGTGACATCGAGGTGAAGAACGGCTTCGACGTGCTCTCCACCTCCGCTGCCCTCCAGATCGAACCCCGCGCAGGCACCTACAAAATCGTCTCCCGCCTACCCGTCCGAGCGGCTGCCGGCGAGCGTATGACCAGCCTCTTCCTCCCAGGCACGACCGGAACCCTCTTCCGCGTGCATGAATCCACCGACCTGCGAAACAAAGCGCATACCTACGACGTCCCCATCCTCGGCAACCCGCTGCCGTTCCGCGCCGCGCACCAAGCCATGGGCATCATCCCCGTCGACGATCTCGCCCACGTTCGCCGGACCGAGGAGCGGCGCATCGAAGGGCTCCTGGGCGCCCCCAGATCCCCGGCATGAACGGAACCCCTGGGGATGTCGCGGACGTCGGCGAACGCAACAGAGCATGACGTGAGCAGAAGGATTGGGACGCGACTCGGACCGGAGCATCCGTGCTTCGCCCGCCGCCGCGGTCGCCCCCCAGGGTCGACCGCGGCGCTCACCTCCCATCCACTCCGGACACCTACTGGTGCGTCACCGAGAGCCCGTAGATCACCACCTCACCGTAGGCGCTCGCCGCATCGCCCCTCGAGAGGTTCGACTGGGTGTAGCAGCCGGCCTTGAAATAGCAGCCGGTCGCCGACTTGGTGTACGTGTAAACCAGCCGCCCGTTGTAGTGGCACTCGATCTTCCCGCCCCGCGCCACAAACTTGACGGTGAACAGGCGACCAAGCTCATAGGCCGGATCCAGCACCGGACCCGCGTTGCCATTCAGGTCGATGAACAGTTTGGGTCCCTCCAACCGGTACACAATCACGTCGTCGTTGGCGTCATGGATCTGGCCCGCCACCACATGGTTCTTCACGTCGGGAAGATGGGTGATGGCCTGGGTCACCACCATGGTGTGCGTGCCCACCGTCGTCGACCAACTCGCCAGTTTCGTCCCGTTGTTCGTCATCTCGCGCAGCTCCGATCGCGGATAGCTCGAGCCGCTCGTGGTATAGCCACCACAGTGCGCGCGGAAGACCACGCCATTCCCCGATTCGTTGACCTTGAAGTAGGGATCGAGACGGAAGGTCGCCAACTCGGGCTGCATATACTCGTCCGGACTTCCGGAATGCGCCGTGTTCAACGGCACCGTCAGTTTCCAGTTCGTGAGGTTGAGCACGGTCGAGGGGAGATTCGTGGTCCCCACGGGTGGCGGCGGGTTGGTCGTGGTCGTGGAAGCCAAGCCGTACACCTCCACTTCGCTGATGCTGTTCCAGTCGTTGAGCGTGTTCCCATAGCCCACGATGCGGAGATAACGCCCCACGCTATCCCCCACGTCCACCGTCTCCAACCCGGCCGTGGTGCCGCTCGTGACCCCGATGAACACCGGCACCCACGTGCCCGCATCCGCACTCGTCTGCACTTCGAACCGGGTGCTGCGCTCGTTCCCCTTGTGCCAGGCGACATCCAGGGACGTCGTGGTGCGCGCGCTACCCAGGTCGTACATGATCGCTTGCCCCGCCCCGAAGGCGGACCAACGGGTATCCAGGGACCCATCCAGCGTGTTTCCCGGAAGGTTGCCATCCGAGGACGTCGCCCACACGCGCGTGGGCACTATGGCCACTTCCACCGGAGGCGGCACGTCACCAAAAACGCGCACCTCGGAGAGACTGTTCCAGGTGTCCACCGAGTTCCCATGGCCCACCAGACGCACATAGCGCGCCAAGGCGTCCGGCAGCTCGTACGCCTCCTCCGCCAACGTGCTGCCAGAACTGGAACCCGAGTAGAGTCGGGTCCACGACAGGCCGTCGCCACTCACTTCGACGTCAAACAGCGACCGGCGCAGGTTGCCCTTGTACCAGGCACATCCCAGCGAGGTCACGAGCTTGGAAACGCCGAGATCGAGGCGAATCCATTGGCCATCGCCCTTCGCCGACCACCGGGTCGCCAGCGAGCCGTCGAGGGCATTGGCCGCCACGTTCCCATCGTCCGCGCTGGCCACGACCCCGCTTATCGGCAGCGGCCCCACCGCCGCCCAAGCCGTGGCGGTCGCCAAGGCGAGTCCCAACCCACCCCATGTCCAAACCCAAGTTCGAGATACCAAAGTCCTAGTGCTCATAGATTCGTCCAAGCCATCAGTGATTCTGGTTGCTGACTGCCCGCCGGCTCCCCATGCGGTCCTCACCACGCGTGACGCCTCGTCCATCGGCATCACGCAGCAGGCTGGGGGCGGAAGGGCACGACGGACCCGCGAGAGCGGGTGAAGGAGAGATGAAGAGGTCGTGCGTGACGCGTGGCCGGACGCCGGAGTGTCGCCACCCCACGCCACCACGCCGAGTGGCCCGGACCTAAGTGGGTCTCCCGGCCTCCTGGCTTGGAGGCGGAATTCCCGTCACGAGCACACTCGAGTTCCAAGGGTCACCATCGGCCGATCCAGCCCACTCCTTGAGACCCCCAGGCCCCGCCTTCGGGGCACGCCACCGCACCGCCCTCCCCACTCCCCGTGGTGCGGCTCACCGGAGCGCTAATCGCGGAACCCCGCGCTGTGGCCTGAGTCGTGGTGGATCGACGTCAGGGTTTTCACGGCCTCCGGCCACCCACCGGAATGTGTGCGCGTGCCCCCGGCCCGAGGGACCGGACACGCTCGACGATTGAAGGATGAGGTTGTTCACGACGTAGCAGACCTGGCTCCTGGGACAGGCCCAGCCTAGGTCACGGGTGGGTGGGCGCCTCGACGGGCTCACGGAGCCATCTTCTGCTCGATACAACCGGTCTGAGGCGCGCCCGTTTCCTTGGACTTCGGGTTTCCCCGCGGGAGCGCGGCCACACTGGACACGTCGAAGCCAGTGTCAAGCCACCCAACCCCGCCCCGGATCGCCCTCCGGCACGCGATTCCCCTCGTTTTTTCCACCGAACTCACACGGCTCATGATCCCAATGAAAACAAAGAGTCATCCGGATCCTGCCCCTCTGGCCACGCGCACGTCGTCGCCCTTTCACGACGCTTGGGCGCGGCCCGTCCCCTGTTCTCAGCCTCCCGGAAGCCACCCCTTCGAGCACTCCACCGAAATCAAGTTCAACGTCGCCTTTTACAGATCCGAAACCCGGTGGTACGCTCCGCGCGCCTGAACATACCCATGAGCGTGCCGCTTTCGCGCCTTGGGATCGCAGTTGCCGTGCTCGCCGGGACTATGGACGTCCTGGCGGATTCCACCCCCGCACACGATCCATTCGCTGAACCGTATCCGCCCCGAGTCTGGGTCACCCCGACTCCGGACGGAATGCGTCTCCATTGGTCCCCTTACCCCGCCGCGAACGAGTACTTCGTCGAGCGCGCGAAAGAGGGCGCCGCACCCTTCCTGCCGCAGTCGGTGACGGGAACGAACCTGACGGTCGTGTTCCCCGACGGCGACAGCGCCGAGATCCTGCGACTCCGCGTCCAGACGCTGAGCTCGAACGATCTGGTCGCCGCCAACCTGCTCAACCGGCTGGCCTACGGCCCCACTCCCGACGAACTCGATCGCGTCCGTGCCGTGGGTCCCGACGCGTATATCGAGGAACAACTCCACCCTGAGAAGCTCGACGACCCTCTTCCCCACGATTCCCTCACCCCGATGGCGGACGGGTGGCGGTTCGTCACCGCCACCGGCAATGGCACCAGCTCCTCGCTCTATCTTTATCTCACCACCGCCGGAGAGGGTTACCTCGACGACCTCCAGCTGGTCGCGGGCCCCAAACCCGGCGTGGGCCCCAACCTGGTCCGCAACGGCGACTTCGAGTCCCCACTCACCGTGGTCGACTGGACCGTCGGCGCCAACCACGCCGGATCCCAGATCACCACCGACCTCAGCCGGTCTGGATCCAGTTGCCTGCACCTCCGCGCCACCGAAGGCGGCACGTCCGCCACTTCCGCCCTCGTCCAGCATCTCGCCCCGGCACTATCCCCGACCAGCACCTACACCGTCAGCTTCTGGTGGAAACCCGCCGGCGACCCCGCGGCACCCGTGCTCGTCCGACTCTCGGGCTTCGGTCTGGCCACCCCGCCCAATGGCACCTTGCGCGACCAACTGCAGTCCGGCCAGGCCGAGATCGACGACCTGCGCGCCTGGCATTCGCTCAACGCGGTTTACTCGCGCCGCCAGCTCCTCCAGATCCTCCTCCAGTTTCTGGAGAACCACTTCGTCACCCAGCACTCCAAGTCACTCGAGTACTTCAACCCGATGTACCCGAACTACGGAGAACGCCTCCCGTCAACCACGCTCGAGTTCAATGAAATCGAGCGCTGGAAAGCCGCCCTGCTCCGTCCCGAGTGCACCTTCCACGACCTGCTCCGACTCAGCGCCGAGAGCCCGGCGATGATCATCTACCTCGACACCGTCGAGAACCGCGGCGATGCCGGCCATATCGCCAATGAGAATTACGCGCGCGAACTTCTCGAACTCTTCACCTTCGGCGTCGACAACGGGTACCAGCAGCGCGACATCGAGGAACTGGCGCGCGTCTGGACCGGCTGGTCCGTGCGGCTCGTCGCTCCCGATCAGGAATTCAATCCCTTCGCGCGCAAGACCACTCTCCTGCGACCCGGCGCCCCCGCCGGCTCCACGCATATCACCAATCTCGTGGGCGTCTGGGCGTTCAATTTCCGCCCTGACCTCCACGATCACGGCGAGAAACACCTCTTCCACGATCCCGGCTCGGAGGCCGGAGCAGGCCCTGCACGCACCGTCCCCGCTCGCTTCGGACCGCGATATACAGGCCGGCCCTACGGACTCGTCCTGCCCGCGACCTCGGGAACCAATGCTCTCCAGGAAGGCTACACCGTCCTCCAGCACCTCGCCGACCAGCCCTTCACCCAGGAATACCTGGTGGTGAAGCTGTGCCGGTTGTTCGTCCACGACGACTTCCAGCACGGCGTCTACGATTACGCGACCGAGCCCCTCTCACCCGAGGCCGCCCTGGTTAAGGCTTGCATGGAGACCTGGGACAGCACCGAACCCAAAGGACAAATCCGCCCCGTGCTGCGCACCCTTTTCGACTCACCGCTCTTCCGGCAGCACGGCGGCTCCCTCCAAAAGATCAAGACCCCGCTCGAATTCGCCGTCAGCACCGTCCGCGCCCTCATGGCACGGCGCTCCGACGGCGCTGTCACCGCGGTGGCCGACGGGTACGGCTTGCGCAACGTCATGCGGCGCTCGGGCAACATGGATCTCTTCAACCGTGCCGATCCCGACGGATTCCCCGAGACCGCCGCCCCTCTGCTCAGCACCGGAACCCTCGCCGAACGAATCCGCTTCGCGCAGGCGTTCGTCATGCCCCTGGGCTACCCGGCCAAGGCCGATGAAGCCGGTGAGAATCGCGTCGACCCCGTGGCCTTCGTCCAACTCCGGCTCCCGCCGGACCAGTGGCGCAACGCCGGAGCCGTGACCGACCTGTTCCTGCGCTACCTGTTCCCCGCCGAGGGCGCCGCCAATCTCGCGGCCTATCGTCAGGACGCCATCGCCTTCCTCGATACCAAAGACAACGGCGGCGGCCCCGAACCGTTTTCCGGCCTGTCCACTTCGGGCACTCCTTCCGCCTACGAAACCCGGCTGCGCGGCATGGTCGCCTTGCTCCTCTCGCTGCCCCGCTTCCAGGAACAATGACCACCGACCGTCCCCGCCTGCCGGACCGGCCCCCAAACCCTCCTACGGCGTGCCCGCCTCACGCCTGCCTGCCATGAATCTCCTTTCTTGCCCGAGTGGCCTCGATCGCCGTCGCTTCCTCAAACTCGGAGCGCTCACCGCACTCTCCACGCTGACCGATGTCCCGCTGGGGGTGCGTCGTGCCCTCGCCGAGTCCGGCCTCGGACGCAATGGCAGCAAACTGATCTTCGTCTTCCTCCGCGGCGGCAACGACAGCCTCAACTCCCTCGTCCCCGTCGGCGATGAGGCCTATGGCCCCGCCCTCCGTCCCGTCCTCCACATCCCGCGCGATGAGGCGGTCAACTATTCCGCCACCGGGACCTGCGATTTCCCGGAAACCGGCTCCGCCCCGAAGAAGGGAACCTACAGCTATCCGTTCGCCATCCGCGCGGGCAACGGGTTTACCGCGCTGCACCCGTCGCTGAAGTTTCTCGCGCCCATCTACAATCTCGGCGAGGTCGCCCTCCTCCATCGTGTGGGCTATCCCCTGCAGTCACGCTCCCACTTCGACTCCCAGCACTTCTGGGAAACCGGCAGCCCGAACGACGACACCACGCGCGACGGCGTCTTCTACCGCGCGATCATGGAGTCGGGACTCGCCCACACCGCCCCGCTCACCGGGGTGTCGTTCCAGTCCTCCCTGCCCATGTGCCTGCGTGGTACCGACGCCGCCATGCCGAACCTCTACGACACCGGCCGCTACAATCTGCTCGGCATTCCCAACACCGCGGTGGGCAACACCAAGGCGGATGCCGCCCTCCGCCGCGGCATGCAGTCGCCCTATCCGGCCAAACGCAATCGCGACCTGCTCCAGCTCCAATACCAGAATCTCTCCGACACGCTCGCCATCTTCTCCGAACTCGATTTCTCCGAGACCGGCAACGTCTATCGCGACATCGCCAACACCGATGGCGACACGGAGCCGTACCACCTGTTCCCCACCACCAACGCCAAAAACGGAGGCGCGCTGCTCCACGACAACAACGCCGACAAATTCGTCGCCCCCCCGGCCAGCAGCGACTTCTTCCGCCGTCTCAAGGCCGCCGCGATTGTCCTCAACAAGACCGACGCCATCGTGGCAGGGACCGAACTCCACGGCTTCGACACGCACAATCGCCAGGGAGGCGTCACCGGAAGCCACGCCAATCTGCAGCGCGCCATCGGCTGGTCCATCTACGCCCTCCAACGTTACTTCACGCAGTATGCCGACCGTGTGTCCTGGAAAAAGGTCGTGGTGGTCGTCTTCTCGGAGTTCGGTCGCACCTCACGCGAAAACTCGGGCCAAGGCACCGATCACGCCGAAGCTGGCGCCATGATCGTCGCGGGAGGCGGCATCCAAGGCTTCGGCCGCAGCGCCCATGGCACCGGGCTCTTCGGCGCTTCCCCCGCCGACCAGGCCAACGGGGTCACCGTGCCCTGGGTCACCGGCGGCAACGGATCCCTGTTCGGTGTCAGCCGCCGCTACCTGCGCCGGGCGATCGATTACCGCAGCATCCTCGGCGAAGTGATCGGCAAACACCTCGGCGCCACCCCCGACCAAATCCAGCGCATCCTCCCTGGCTACGCCGATCCCGCGGAGAACCTCCGCACCGGCGGCATCTGCGGCATCGACGGAACCAAAATCCTGGGCGAAGTCGGCCTGCTCTAAGCACTCGACCGCGCCACCGCTCGACCCGGTCCGCGCTTTCGCGCATCGTCCGCGTCGTTGCCTTCGCGGCACCGTGCCCATGCCGGACATCGTCCTCGCCACCCTCAACGCGAAATACGCCCACGCTTCGTTCGGACTGCGCTACCTCCTCGCCAATCTCGGCCCCCTGCGCTCCCGCGCCGCGATTGCCGAATTCGAGATCAAGCAAACCCCGCTCGAAATCGCCGAGTCCCTGCTCGCCCTGAGCCCGCGCATCCTCGGGCTGGGGGTCTACATCTGGAACGCGCGCCCCACCCTCGACCTCGTCGCCCTGCTCAAACGACTGCACCCCCGCCTGCGTATCGTGCTCGGCGGACCCGAAGTCAGCCATGAATGGGAGGATCAGGAGATCGTCCGCCTCGCGGATCATACCCTCACCGGGGAAGCCGACCTCGCGTTCCGTGAACTCTGCCTGCAACTCCTCAGCGAACCCTCCGAGCACGCGGCGGAACCCGGTGCCACGTCTGCCCCCCCCAGGATCCTTCATGCGCCATTGCCCGCCCTCGATCAGGTCCAACTCCCCTACGACGAATACACGGACGCCGACCTCGCCCATCGAGTGATCTATGTCGAGGCCTCGCGCGGTTGCCCTTTCACCTGCGAGTTCTGCCTCTCCTCTCTCGACCTCCCGGTCCGCGCCTTCCCGCTCGAACCGTTCCTCGCGGCCCTGGATCGACTCCTCCAGCGCGGTGCGCGCCAGTTCAAGTTCGTCGATCGCACCTTCAATCTGAACCTCCCGACCGGACAGGCGATCCTCCAATTCTTCCTCGACCGTTGGCGCGACGGCCTGTTTCTCCATTTCGAAATGATCCCCGACCGCCTGCCCGATGGGTTGCGCGATCTGATCCGTCGGTTCCCCGCCGGCGCCCTCCAGTTCGAGATCGGGATCCAGTCCTTCAACCCCGACGTCTGCACCCGCATCCGCCGACGCCAGGACGTGCCCCGCACTGAGGCCAATCTGCGCTTCCTCGCCCAGGAAACCGGCGTGCACGTCCATGCCGACCTCATCGCCGGGCTGCCCGGGGAAACACTATCCAGCTTCGGCGAAGGATTTGATCGCCTGCTCCGAGCCGGACCCCAGGAAATCCAGGTGGGCATCCTCAAACGACTGCGCGGCACGCCCATCACGCGACACGACGACGAGTGGTCGATGCGGTACAGTCCCGTGCCGCCTTACGACATTCTCGAACATCGCGAACTCCCGTTTGCCGAAGTGCAGCGACTGCGCCGCTTCGCCCGATACTGGGATCTCGTGGCCAACAGCGGACGCTTCAAAGCCACACTGCCTCTGGTCTGGACCCATCGCGCGTCCCCCTTCCAATCGTTTCTCGAGTTCAGTGATTGGTTGTTCATGACCACCCACCAGACCCACGCCATCGCCCTCGATCGCCTCGCCCAACTGCTCTTCCGCTGGCTGACCGAGGCACGCTCCCTGAGCCCCAGCGCCGTTGCCGAGGCGCTCGCCGCGGATTCCCGATCCCAGGGCGTTCGTGATCTCCCGCCGTGGCTCGCGCCCCACGCCCCACCGGGTACCGGCGCCCCCCGGAAATCCGCCGTTTCCTCCCACGCCCGACGCCAGGCACGCCACTTGGCTGCACCCTCCCCGCCTTCCTCCGGGCCCACCCCGGAACGCTGATCCAAAACAACGCAGGAGCCTCACTGACTTTTCAGTCGGGCTCTCAAACCCAGCGCTCGCGAATCGCCTTCGCCACGGCCAGGAACGCCTGCGCCGCCGGACTCTCCGGATCCCCCACCGTCACCGGCACCCCGGCGTCTCCACCCTCGCGGATCGCCGTGAAGATCGGAACTTCACCCAGGAACGGAACCCCCAAACGCTCTGCCTCACGGCGTCCACCGCCGTGCCCGAAGATCTCCACGCGGGTGCCGTCCGGTGCCGTGAAATAACTCATGTTCTCCACGATGCCGGAGACGGCGACGTTGAGCTTGGTGAACATGTTGATGCCTTTGCGCACCACGCCGAGGGACGCCTCCTGCGGCGTCGTCACCACCACCCCTCCGTCCAGCGGCACGCTCTGGCAGAGCGTCAACTGCGCATCGCCCGTTCCCGGCGGCAAATCCACCAACAGAAGGTCGAGATCATCCCAGGCGGTCTGCATGAGGAATTGCTGAATGGTCTTCACGATCATCGGTCCACGCCAAATCACCGGCTGATCGTCCTCGATCAGGAACCCAATGCTCATCAACCGCACCCCATGCCGTTCCGGGGGGAGCAAACGCTGATCCTCCGTCACATCCGGCCGCTCGCGACACCCCATCATCAGCGGAATGCTCGGGCCGTAGATGTCGCAGTCCAACAGGCCGGTCTTCACGCCCAAACGCTGGAAGGCACAAGCGAGGTTGACGGAAAGCGTCGATTTGCCCACGCCCCCCTTGCCACTCGCCACGGCCAGGACTCGCTTCACCCCCGCCACGCGGTTCTGCCCGGCCCAATTCCCTGTGCCCCCCGCCGCCGGAGCCGGCGCCGTGCCCGCCGGCTGTCGCACATCGACCATGGCCTGGACCACGCCCGGCACCGCCCGCACCACGGCCTCCGCTTCGGTCCGGATCTGGCGCGCCGCTTCCGCGTTGGCGCTGGTCAACTGCAGGGTCACCGACACCGCCCCGTTCGCGATCGACACGTCCTTCAGCAATCCGAAGGACACAATGTCGCGGCTGAATCCGGGGTACTTCACCGCGCGCAACGCGGCCACAATCTGTTCCTGCGAAATCATGTCCCCCGAGTATGCCGGCCCGCCGGCCGGAGGGAAGGGCGCAACGCGACGCAATCCGTGGCACGCGGCACGCGGCACGTGGTGCGCGGTGTTTGTTTCACCATCCCGACAGTCCCCGCTCATCGTGGATGAAACGGAGCCGGCGCGGACCGGTGTGCCCCCAGTAGCGACGGCCGCTCCCTTCTACCGCCCCGGCAAATCCTCGATCCGGATCCTCACCATTCCCGCCCCGGCACCCCCGGTCGGGATCGCAATGCCGCGGACACCCTGACCTTCGTCGGTGACACTCCCGGACCATGGCACCCAGTCCGTCCCCACCACAGAGGGATCCTGGATTTCGACCCCCACGCGCAGCAACCCCGCCGCGATCACACGCACGCGTAACAGAGATTCGGCGGGGAAGTGCCGGATCACCGGATCCGACCAGACCCCCACCTCCGCCATGGCGGCACGCACATTCCCGGCCGAATTCGAAACCTCCAACGAATACGTCCCCGCGGTGGCCGCCTCGGCACCACCGAGATCCAGGCTGAGTCCCGTCGCCCCGGCCAAAGCCACGCCATCTTTGAACCACTGAACATCCATCGGCGCAGTTCCCTCCACGACCGCGGTCAGCACGCCCGAGGCCCCCGCCTTCAACACCAGCCTCGTCGGTTCGGGTTGGCCAATAATCCTCGGCGGCACCAGCACCGTCAAAACTGCTTCTGCACTGGTCACCACTCCGGCCACGTTGCTCACCACCACGCTATACCGACCCGCGTCTGCCGCGTTCACCGCGCTCCAGGTCAACACCGACGAGACCGCCCCCGATACCGCCACGCCGTCCTTCTGCCACTGATAACTCAGCGGCGCTGTACCCTCCGCACTCACCGTCAAACTCACGGCCTCGCCCACCTTCGCCGTCACTGACGCAGGGGAGGAAATCAGCGACGGCGGCACCAGCACCGTCAAAACTGCTTCTGCACTGGTCACCACTCCGGCC
>JADLFD010000728.1 GCA_020845805.1 Verrucomicrobiales bacterium
AACACGCGCGAGTAGGCGGTGGCGGCACTCGCGTTCTCGCAGGTGCCGGAGAGGGCGGGAACCTGGCGGGTCAGGCAGGTTTTAAAGCGAAGAAGCACATGGGCGTCGAAGCGGATGGTGCCCTGGGCATCCTGTTCGAACTCGAAGCCCTCGTCCTGACGATGCGCGTTGAACCAGGCGACCACGTTCAGGCAGGCGTCGGCGTCGAGGTGCAGCTCACGACCGAGCGGGTCGAGGGCCAGGCCGCGTGTGACACGGATCTCGCCATGGGCGGGATCGGAATGGACGTCGAAACCCCAGACCACGCCTTCACGGTGCAGCCAGCCGTTGTGCAGGCGCATTTTGCCGCGGTGATAGGCCTGTTCGGTTTCGAAATCGGCGACCCCGAGGAGCATGCCGTAGTGGTAGTGGATCGAAGTGAACGGGGCCGAAGCGCCGTCGTGCGATTCGCGGGCGGAGCAGGAGCGGGCATCTGGGGTGTCGGACATAGCAGGCCTTTCGTGGTCTCAAGATCGCGATGAACCGTGGGGAACGCCCGGGAAGGCTTTCCCGGATTTTTCATATTCGCGGCGGATGGCGCGCAGGAAGTGGGAGCGTCCGATCTTCGTGCCGTCCGCAGCGGCGAGGAAGGCGGCGGCCACGGCGGCGTTGCGGATGAGCCCGCCGACGATCGGGTAGAGTGCCGCCAGCTCGGCGAGGTTCACGTCCGAATCGAGGAGGGACTCGCTGGGAATGTGGCAGCTCCAGAGACGCTGGCGTTCGGCGCGATCGGGTTCGTCGAATTCGACCACGAACTCCAGACGCCGCAGGAAGGCCGGGTCGAGATTCTGTCGCAGGTTTGTGGCGAGGATCGCGAGGCCTTCGAAGCGTTCGAGGCGGGCGAGCAGGTAGGCGGTCTCCAGATTCGCGTAGCGGTCGTGCGCGTCGGAAACCTCGGTGCGCTTGCCGAACAGCGCGTCCGCTTCGTCGAAGAAGAGGACGGCCTGCGCGCGTTCGGCGGCATCAAAGACGGCGGCGAGGTTCTTCTCCGTTTCCCCGATCCATTTGGAGACCACGCGCGAGAGGTCCACCACGAGGAGATCGACGTTCAACGTGCGGGCCAGCACTTCGGCGGAGAGGGTTTTCCCGGTGCCCGGAGGGCCCGCGAACAACAATCGCACCCCGCGCGCACCGGGCCGATGAGCGAGGAAAGCCCAGTCGTCGAGGACGCGTGATTGCAGTTCGAGCCGGTCGATGGCGGCACGCAGCAGCGCCTCGCGTTCCTCCGACAGGACGAGCTGCCGCCAGTCGGCGTTGGGGCGAATCAGCTGCACGCCGCTGCTCAGCGAGACCGCCGAGCGTGTGCGCATCGCATGCGCCACATCGTCGAGGGTGGGAGCCCGACCCTCGGCGGCGGCGACCGAATTCACATCGGAGGCGATCTCGACGGCTTGCGCGGGTTCGAGCGGGTAACGTGCGGCGAGCCGTTCGGAGAGGCCGGCCAAGGCGGGCAGCGCCGAACGCCAGACCGCGCGCCGCACTTCGGAGGAAAGCCGCTCGACGGGGAGGCCAAGCACCGGTCGCGCACCGCGCAGCGCGACGGTGCCATGGCGCAGACAGAGCACGACCGCGTCGGGATAGTCTCCCAGCGGGGGAAGTTCGAACGTGCCGGCGCCCTCCGGAGGGGGAATACGCAGCACCAGCACCGACTGCCGGGCCAGCGCGTGCACGAGCAGCGTGCGCAGTTGGTCGGGATCGAGCGCGTTGGTCAGGCGGCATCCCGCGACGGTTCTCTGGGTGGCCTGGACCAGGGCGAGTCCGCGCGTGAAGGCCACCTCCTCCGAGTCTCCGGTGATCACGATGGTGCAGCCGTGTCGTTCGCGCACGGCGCGCGCCGCACGGGCGGCGTGCTCGGAGGTGAACCAGTCGGCCAGGCCGAGGGTATCTCCGGCCTCGGTCCGCGGTGGGGCGAGGAAGGTCGGCCAGACGTTCTGTCCGTGCAGGACCGGCCAGAGCTCTTCGGCCAATTCGAGGGAACGCTCGAAGTAGGGGCCGGAACCGGTCACGCGCACCAGGCCACGCCGGGCCAGGGGCGTCTGTTCCAGCCAGGCACGGAAGTCGGCGCGACGGCCCGACCGCAGGACCTGGGCCACCAACCCCACGGCGGCCCGGGGTTCGGACCGAGGATGAAGACTGCGCAGCACCGCGGCGTATCCCTCGTGCTCGTCAGAGAGGCCGGCGAGCACGAGAACATCCAGCTCCGCGGCTGAGAGCGGACCGGCGGTCTCCAGATGGTCGAGGGGTTCACGCGGTGAAGGGGTCGAGGACGGGCCCTGGATCTGTGCCTGGGCGCGCAGGAAGGCGATGTTCTGGGCCACCAACCCTTCCGCCTGCGGAAACGAAGCGGTGAGGAACGCGGCCAAGCGGCCCGCGGTGCGCGCGATCTCGATGGTGAGTCGTTCACTCATAGGTGAAGCGCACCACGCAGCCCAGCCAGGGAAGATGGCCGGGATCCAGGTCCAGACCCACGCGACGCAGATCCAGCGAGACGTCACGCAGGGAGAACTTCGCCTCGATCCATCCGGGATCGGCGATGATCTCGGCCGATCGGCGGCAAACCAACTCGAACACCGCGCCGGGCGCGGCGGGCGGGAGGTCGAGTCGTGTCGAAACCTCCCCGGCAATCCGATCCATGAACCGTTGCAGCGCCACCCGTTCCTCGATCGTCGCCGCCGGTTCCTCCTCCGTGGGCGGGACGCTGCCGGGAAGAAGTCCGGCGAACGCCAGCGCGGCGGGATCCGTCGCCGCTGCCCCGGTGAGTCCGCAGCCGAGCTGGTGAAGCGTCCAACGCAGACGGCGCCCGGGAAATTCGCGCATCAGTTCCGCGATGGCGTCGGTGACCTTGAGGAGATTGAGCAGGTACAGGACGCCGCCCTGAGCGGTTCGGCCTCGGCGCCGCGGATCCAGGTGCACACCTAGCTCCGGAGGGTCGATGGTCTCCGGAGCGGGAGGTGGTGTGGAGCCGGGTGCGGATCCGGTCCCGGTGGACGAATCCTCGGAGGCCGGAGTTCGCTGCAGCAGGGAGTCCGTTTTGCCGGGCGCCATGGATCCGCTCGGGACCTGGTCTTCGGAGGTGGTAGGCACCGCTGCTTCGCGCGGTGGTGTTTCCTGGGCCCCGAATGCTGCCAGGCGATCCAGCCATACCGCACGCGGGTGCGCGGCCTGGCCGGGATCCGCATCCAACAACATCAGGATGCACACCGCGCGGCGCGCTGCGGGCGCGAGCGTTTGGAGCTCGACCGCCGCGGCCAGGGCAGACCGGGACAGGAGCCGGTCGAGTGCCGTGCGCGTCGATTCATTTTGAGGAAGCCCCAGCGAGCGGGGGCGGGAGGATTCCGACCGACCCGATGCGGGCCCAGGCAGGGCGGCGTCTTCCGGATCCCGGTGGGACGCGGGA
>JADLFD010000729.1 GCA_020845805.1 Verrucomicrobiales bacterium
CAGGCCCTTCATCGCCGACTCGAAAAGCTTCAGCACCCCGCGCGGCTTCGCCTCCACCGACTTCAGCACGCGCCCGGCCATCATCGGGGTCAAGGTGAGCGCCACGAACGCCGAGATGAGGACGGATCCGGCGATGGCGATGGCGAACTCCACGAACAAGCGGCCCGTGGCGCTCGACTGGAACGCCAGCGGCACAAACACCGCCACCAGGGCCACCGTGGTGGCAATCACTGCGAACGTGATCTCCTTCATCCCGGCGAAGGCCGCCGCCATCGGGGTCATGCCCTCCTCGATGTGCCGATGGATGTTCTCCAGCACCACGATGGCGTCATCGACCACCACGCCAATCGCCAGCACCAGCGCCAGCATGGTCAGGATGTTCACCGAAAACCCAAGCCAGTACATGATCGCGAAGTTCGCCAGGATCGAAACGGGGATGGCCACGGTCGGAATCAGCGTCGCGCGGAAGCTGTGCAGGAACACATAGATCACCACCACCACCAGACCGAACGCGATGGCCAACGACTCCCACACCTCGCCAATGGCGCGCTCGACGTAAACCGACTCGTCGTACGCGGTGTTCATGTCCACCCCGGCGGGCAGACTCGGCTTGATGCGCTCCACCTCGGCCTTGACTCCCTTGGCCACCTCCACGGTGTTGGCCTTCGAATTCTTGATGACCCCCAGGAAGATGCAGGGCTTCCCCATCTGCCGCGCCCGCGTGCGTTCATCCTCCACGCCGTCCTTCGCCAACCCGATGTCCTGCAACCGCACGATGCGGTCGCCCTGCCGCGCCACCACCAGGCGGTTGAATTCCGCCGCGGTCTTCAGCTCGCCCTGAGTCTGGATGCTCATCTCGCGATCCATGTTCTCCACCCGCCCCGAGGGCAGCTCCACGCTCTGGGTGCGCAACGCGCGCTGCACGTCGAGCACCGTGATCTGATGCGCCGCCATCCGCTCGGCATCCAGCCAGAGCCGCATGGCGAACCGTTGCTCGCCGCCGATGAAGATCGACGACACCCCCGGCACCGTCTGCAGCCGGTTCTTGATCTGCTTCTCCGCCAGCAGGGTCATTTCCAGCGGAGTCATGCGGTCGCTGTTCATGCCGATCCACAGCATCGGCCGCGCATCCGCATCCTGCTTCGCCACGATCGGATCCAGGATGTCCTCGGGGAGACTACCCCGGACGCTCGACACGCGGTCCCGCACGTCCTGCGTGGCCACGTCGATCGGCCGCGAGAGGTTGAACTCGATGGTGATGTTGCTCACCTGCTCGCGACTCTGGCTGGTCAGGGTCTTGATCCCTTCCACAGTGTTGATCGCGTCCTCCAGGCGCTCCGTGACTTCCGTCTCCACCACCCCCGCGGCAGCCCCCGGGTAGATCGTCGTGACGCTGACGATCGGGGGATCGATGTCCGGCAGTTCGCGCACCGGCAGCCGGCTTAGGCCGATCAGGCCGAAGAGCACCAGCGCGAGGTTCATCATGGTGGCGAACACCGGTCGCCGAATGCAGATGTCGGGAAGTTGCATGGCGTCCTCCGTTCAATCGTGTTTCGGAGCGTAGGGAGACGTGGGGTCCGGCTTCCCCAACTGCACCTTCATACCCGGCCCGATTTTCTGGTGCCCCTCCACAATCACGCGCTCGTTCCCGTCCAGACCGCTCAACACTTCGAGTTTCCCCGGCAACCGGGTCCCCACCATGACCGGTTTCGCCACCACCGTGTCGTCAGCACCTACCACCATCACAATCCCACGGTTGCCGTCCAGCACCTGGCTCAGGCCCGCCTCAGGAATCACCACCGCATTGGTGCGAACCTGCAGGGTGAGGTTGAGGTTCGCAAACATCCCCGGAGTGAGAAACCGTTCACCATTGGGAATCTCGGCCTTCACCAAGACGGTGCGCGTGACGGGATCCACAAAGGGCGCGACAAAAAACACACGCCCGCGAAAGACCTTCCCTGGCCACGCCGCCACGCTCACCCCGATCTCCTGTCCGGGTTGCACCTGGCTCAGAAAACGTTCTGGGACGTTGAACTCCACTTTCACGGGGTCGAGATCCACCAGCCACGTCAAGGTGGTGGCGCGACTCACCAACTGCCCCGGACTGATCATCCGCGCGCCCACCACGCCTTCGAAGGGCGCGTACACCCGCGCCTCCTTCAACGCGCGGCGACGCCCCGACACCGCCGCCTCGTCCGCCGAACGTCGCGAGGTGGCCTGGTCAAACTCCTGCTCGGAAATCAACTTCGCGCCCAGCAATTCCTTCGAGCGCTCATAGGTCTGCAAGCTCAGCTTCAAGGCCGCCTCCGCCTCCTCCAGCGCCGCTTGCAGCCTGGTCTCATCCAACGTCACCAGAAGCTGGCCCTTGGGTACCGGCTGGCCCTCGTCAAAACCCACCTTCTCCACAAACCCGTCCGACTCCGCCTTGATCTCCACCTGCTCGTTGGCGGTCACCGAGCCCACCAGGGAAAGGGTCTCCTCCACGGACTGCCGTTGCGCCGGCACCGCGATGACCTGCATCACCGGCATCCCGCCCGCCGGTGCCGCGCCGGCGGCACCCCCGCCCTGCTTGGGACCGCACCCCGCACTCAACACGCCCAGCGCACCCAGCAATAGACCCAACCTATCCCGTCGGCGTCGGTTCATCCCGAGCACGGTACTGGAGCGCCGTCTTGGACCTCAACCGATTTGAATTTACTGCCCCAAGTGCTTCGCCACCGCCTGCCTCGCGCGTTCCACCCACTCCGCGTCCCGGGTCAGATCCCCAAATCGCAACGCCGGCAACCCGCTCTGCGCCTGCCCCAACAACTCTCCCGGCCCGCGCAACCGCAAGTCCCGCTCCGCAATGGCAAAGCCGTCGGCACACTCCTCCAGCACGCGCAGCCGCACCCGGCTGGCCTCGGTCTCCCGGCCCGCCACCAGAATGCACGTGCCCTCGTGGCCACCGCGCCCAATGCGCCCGCGCAACTGATGCAACTGCGCCAACCCGAACTGCTCCGCGTTCTCGATCACCATGACCGTCGCGTTGGGCACGTCCACCCCTACTTCAATCACCAACGTCGCCACCAGCACCTGAACCCTCCCCGCCCGGAACTCGGCCATCACCGTCTCCTTCTCCGCCGAGGACAACCGGCCGTGAACCAGCCCCACCGCATGCGGCGCCAGCGTGGCGCAGAGGTGTCGCCATTCGCGGGTGACGGCTTTGACCTCGCCCGCTCCGTCGTCGTCGACGCGCGCATAAACCACATAGGCCTGCCGCCCTTCCGCCAGGCGTTTCCTGACGAACTCCCACACCTTCCCCAGGCCGCGGGCGGTGCGCACAAACGTGCGCACCCGGCCGCGCCCAGCCGGCGCCTGCTCGATCACCGAGCAATCCAGATCCCCGTACAGCGTCAGGGCCAGGGTCCGGGGAATCGGCGTGGCGGTCATCACCAGCAGATGCGGATAGCGCCCCTTCCTCACCAGGGTCTCGCGCTGGCTGACGCCGAACTTGTGCTGCTCATCAATCACCACCAACCCGAGGTCGTCCGGCAGATACCCGGACGCCAGCAGCGCATGCGTGCCCACCGTCAGTCCGACGCGCGCCGCCTCGTTCCCGTCGACCCCCGCGCCCGTTCTCAGCACCACCGGAATCCCCAGCGGAGTGAACCATTCGCGGAATCGTTCCGCGTGCTGGCGCGCCAGGATCTCGGTGGGCGCCATCAGCGCGACCCCAAAGCCACTCTCCAACGCCATCAATGCGGCGCAGGCAGCCACCACGGTTTTTCCCGATCCCACATCCCCCTGCACCAGCCGGCGCATCGGCCGGCCACCCCCCAGATCACGCCGGATGTCACGCAACACCGTGGTTTGCGATTCCGTCAGCTTGAACCCGAGACGCTCCAGGAACGGGCGTATCCAGCGGTTGCCCTCCCCGCCGCAGGGCAAGCCAGTCACCGAGGCGAACAGCGTCTGCCTCCGGGTCTGGATCGCCCATTGCAACTCCACGAACTCGTCGTAGGCCAACCGGCGTCGGGCCACCTCGACGTCCGTCATGTCCTCCGGGAAATGCAACCAACGCACCGCGTCGGCCCGCGTAGGAAGGTCCGCCCGATCCAACTCCGGCCGGGGCTCCGGCAACCCCGCCGCCAACGCCGAGACCAGGGCCCACAATCGCGACCGCATCCAGCGCTGCGGCAACCCCTCGGTCAAGGGATACACCGGCACGATGCGGTCCAGATGAATGGAAACTTCGTCATCCTCCGCCAGCACCTCGGTCTCGGGATGGTCCATCGTCCTGGGCTTGAGGTCGACCAGGCGGCCGTACGCCATGACGTCCTCCCCCACCGCGAAGCGCCCCTCCAGATACGGCATGTTCCACCAGCGGCAATGCAACCGGGCCGTGCCGTCATCCAGCACCAGTTCGTACACGGACCGGTTCCCGCCCCGGAACCGTTTGACGCCGGCGGCCACCACGCGTCCGCGAGCCGTCGCCGGTCCCTTCCCGCGCAGCTCCACCAACCGCAGACCGTGTCGGCGATCCTCATGTCGCCGCGGCCGCAACAGCAGCAGATCGCCCACGGTGCGCACCCCCAGACGTTCCAACTGCGCCGCGCGCTCCACGCCTACGCCCATCAACGCCGTGACCGGGTCTTCCAGTCGCAATGAGGATGGGGGAGTCTGCGGCACGCGAGAACCTGTCCGGCACCTCACCCCGGTTCCAAGGGCAAACCCGACGTTTGATTCGTCCAAATCGCCGCCGATCGCGACCTAGCGCGCCAGGCGTCCTGACCCTAGGCTGCCGGCACCGTCACGCTCGCCCTCGTGCCGCCGCGCAGCGGACGGACGATCACGGCACGGAACACGTCGCCAACACATGAAGCTGGGCATCGGGTCCTTCACCTATCCCTGGGCCGTGGGAGTCCCCGGCCACCCGCCGGCCGCTCCGCTCACCGCACTGGCTCTCTGTCAGCGCGCCCTCGACTTCGGGATCCACGTGGTGCAGTTCGCCGACAACCTTCCCTTGCATCGCCTGCCCGAGTCCGCGCGCGAGGAGGTCCTGAGCTTCGCGCGCCACCACCACCTCGAACTCGAGATCGGCACCCGCGGCGTGCACGCCGGTCAACTCACCGACTGCCTCGCCCTGGCGCAACGCGTCGGGACGCGGTTCGTGCGCCTGGTCATCGACTCGCCCGGCTACGAACCCGATCCGGACACCGTCCTGCGCGACCTGCGTCCCCACGTCGAACGCTTCCGCTCAGCCGGCCTCCGCCTCGGCCTCGAGAATCACGACCGATTCTCGGCCGAGACCCTGGTCCGGTTGGTGGAAACGCTCGGCCCCGACGCCACCGGCATCGTGCTCGACACCGTGAATTCGTTCGGAGCCCTCGAGGGACCGGAAGCGGTTCTCCCCAGGCTCGCGCCCTACACGCTGAATCTGCATCTCAAGGACTTCACGGTGCGGCGCATCCCGTCCCAGATGGGCTTCGTGGTGGAAGGTTGCCCCGCGGGCCAAGGCCGACTCGACATCCCCAGGCTGCTCCAACGACTGACACCCGCCTCTGCTCACGTGCCCTCCTTCCCCCTCAACGCCATCCTCGAGCTCTGGACTCCGCGCCAGGCGTCGGTCGAGGAGACGGTCGCCCTCGAGCAAACCTGGGCGCAGGAAAGCCTCCACCATCTTCGAACCCTGCTCCATGACTGAACCCGTGACCTCCATCGCGCTCCTCGGTGCCGGCGGCAAAATGGGCTGCCGCATCCTCGATCACCTGCAACAAAACCCGGCCTACGCCCTGCGCTGCGTCGAGCCCGGCGCCGCGGGACGCGAACAACTCGCCGCCCGCGGAGTCGCGCCCGTGGCGCGCGAGACCGCGCTGGCCACCGCGGACGTCGTCATGCTGGCCCTGCCTGATCGCGTGCTCGGTTCCGTGGCGCGCGAAATCATCCCCACGCTGCGCCCCCACACCATGGTCTTCATGCTCGACCCCGCGGCCGCCGCCGCCGGAGAGCTTCCCCCGAATCCCGATCTCACTTACTTCGTCAGTCACCCCTGCCACCCCAGCGTCTTTGAACACTTCTCCACTCGCGAGGAGATCGACGACTTCTTCGGCGGCACCCACGCCCGGCAGCCCATCGTCTGCGCGCTGATGCAGGGGCCCGAGTCGGATTACGCACGCGGCGAGCGTCTGGCACGTGACATCTACGCACCCGTCACGCGCGCCCACCGCGTGACGGTGGAGCAGATGGCCCTGCTCGAACCCACCATGGCCGAGGTCTGCGGGATCGCCCTGATCATGACCCTGCGCGAAGCCCTGGAGGAAACCGTCCGACGTGGAGTCCCACGCGCCGCCGCGGAGGATTTCATGTACGGCCATATCAAGGTGCCGCTCGGCATCGCCTTCGGCCGAGTCCGGTTCCCGTTCTCTGACGGTGCGCGGCTCATCGCCCGTTACGGCCAGCAACGCCTGCTGCGCCCGGATTGGAAGTCCGTGTTCGAGCCCGAACGCGTGCGCGAGCAGGTGCAGGCCATCGTCACCGGCCAACTGCCCGAGGAGGACGCACCCCTCACGCCCACGCCCACACCCACGTCCGCGCCCACACCCCACGGCGCGTGAAACCGCTCCCGACCGCGCCATGAAATCTGCCCCGCCCCGCGCGGCCAAACCCCAAGGCCTGCGCCCCCTCCTGCACACCTGCGCGCGGCTGCCCTTCGAACCCCACGACATCGCCCACCAGATTGATGCCCGCGGACGCTACGATGTCCCGCTTGCCGATGAGTTCCCCCTGCTCATCAAACTCTTCCATTATACCTCGGCGAAACATACGCGGGGCGAAACCTGGCACGAACGACTCGAGCTGTTCCTTCCACTCGATGGCCATACACGCCTGCGCATGGGACGTCAGGAGGCGCGCCTCAACCCCGGCGACCTGCTGGTGGTCGACAACCTGAAGCTCCATCATGTCGTCGATTTCCCCGGGTTCGACTCGCGCGTGGTGGTGATCAGCTTCCTGCCCGAGCTCGTGTACAGCCTCGGCTCCCCCACCCACGACTACGTCTTCCTCCTGCCCTTCTATTCCCAGACGGACCAAGGACCGCACATCCTGCGCGCCCAGGACCCCGCCGCCCCTGGCCTCTGGGCCGCCGTCCACGTCCTGCTCACCCGCTACTTCGGCGCCGCCGACCCCGCCCTCCAACGCGCCGGATGCAAGGCCGCCCTGCTCGATCTGCTCTATCACCTCGCCGGACACCTCGCCGCCTCCGAAGTCCTGCGCTGGGAGTTCCTCCGACAGCAACAACGCTCGCTGCGCCTCAAACCGCTCTTCGACCACATCCGTGACCATTACTCCGAGCGCATCACGGTCGCCGAGGCCGCGCGCCTCGCGCACCTGAGCGCTCCGCAACTCGCGCGCACGTTCAAGCGCGTCGCCGGCATGACGCTCGTGGCCTACGTCAATCATGTGCGCCTCGCCAACGCCGCGCGGTTCCTCAAGGAAACCCAGCGGTCCATCGCCGATATCGCCATCGCCACGGGATTCGCCGACCAAAGCTACTTCGACAATCGCTTCAAACGCGCCTTCGGCCAGTCTCCGCGCGACTTCCGCCAGGGCCGCGTCCCGCTACCCCCATGATCAAATCGTCCAATCCCAGGATCCACGCATGCTAGCGGCCTCCTCCCATTTCCCCTGAAATGGCACTACCGCTTCTGCATCCATGAGGACGATTCCCTTTCCCCCATCCCTCCGCCTCGCGCCCGGTCGACCGGGCGCGTTCACGCTCATCGAACTCCTGGTGGTGATCGCCATCATCGCCATCCTGGCGAGCATGCTGCTCCCCGCACTCAGCAAGGCCAAACTCAAGGCCCAAGGCGTGGCCTGCATGAGCAACGCAAAACAACTCGGCCTCGCCTACCTCCTCTATGCCGGCGACTACGACGACATCGCGCTCGGCCCAAATTCCAGTGCCTCCGCTCCGGCCTGGGCCGAAGGCAACGTCTTCTCCGTGCCGGAAGCCGTGGATGACCGTTTCATCACCAACAGTCCCACCTGGCGTTACCTGACCAGCAAGGACGTGTTCCACTGCCCCGCGGATCGTGCCGGACTCCGCAGCGGCACCCGCATCGTCCTGCGCAACCGCAGTTACGCGATGAACGGTTTCATGGGCGACACCCGCACACCCTGGGTCAATCGCTATGCCGATGGCGCCGCCGCCAGCCGCCGCCGCGCCATCAAACTAGGCGACTTGTCCGGACCCGGCCCCTCGGACGTCTTCACCCTGCTCGACGAACACGAGAACAGCATCAACGACTCCCACTTCTTCCCCTTCGACGACCTGAACCGCTTCAACAACAACCCCTGGCTCGATGCCCCCTCCGGCCGCCATGGCAACGCCGCCGGGTTCACCTTCGCCGATGGCCACGGCGAGATCCGTAAGTGGCGCAGCAAGCTCGACGACTTCAAACGTACGGGCCCCGTGGTGCAGCCCAACAACATCACCTGGCTGCCCAAAGCCCTGGCCCAGGATCACGCCTGGTTCACCAACCACGTCTCCGCGCTTGTCCGCTAGTCCCACCTCCTCGACGCTGCCTCATTCTCAGCCCCACTCCGACCTCGACCCCATCCATTCCCCTCGCATGCACCCTCGATTCGCGCTCCCGCTAGCCCTCGGCGCCTGCCTCGCCGCGCTGGTCACCCTGGCCCCTTCCACCGACGCCGCGGAGTTGCCGCGACTGAAGGTCAGTGACAACCAACGCTTCCTCGTCACCACCGACGGAAAACCATTCTTCTGGCTCGGCGACACCGCGTGGGAACTGTTCCACCGCCTCAATCGTGAGGAGGCCGAAACCTATCTCCAGCACCGCGCCCGTCATGGCTACACCGTGCTCCAGGCCGTGGCCCTGGCGGAGCTCGACGGCCTCACCGCACCCAATCCCTACGGCCATACCCCCCTCGAGTCCAACGACCCCACCCGCCCCCACGAAGCCTACTTCCAGCACGTCGATTGGATCGTGCGCCGCGCGAATCAGCTCGGCCTTTACGTGGGCTTCCTTCCCACCTGGGGCGACAAGTGGAACAAGAAATGGGGCGCCGGTCCCGAGATCTTCACCCCCGCCAACGCCGAGACTTACGGTGAGTGGATCGGACGCCGCTACCGGGATGCGGGCGTCATCTGGATACTGGGCGGCGATCGCCCGGTCGAAACCGATGCCCACAAGGAGATCCTCCGCGCCATGGCCCGCGGACTGCGCCGGGGCGACGGCGGCACGCATCTCATGACCTTCCACCCCACGGGCGGCAGCAGCTCCAGCACCCCGTTCCACCAGGAGCCCTGGCTCGATTTCAACATGCGACAGAACGGCCACGTCGCCGAATTCAACGGGCGCTATGACCTGACCCGCCAGGATTACGATCTCACTCCCACCAAGCCCGTGCTCGATGGCGAACCGATCTACGAAGATCATCCGGTGTCGTTCGACGCCAAGAAATTCGGGCACTCCATCGCAGCCGACGTGCGGCGCCCATTGTACTGGGACCTGTTTCACGGCGCGTTCGGTCACACCTACGGCCATCACTCCGTCTGGCAGATGTGGGCCCCCGATCGTGCCCCCGTCAACAACCCGCTGTTGCCCTGGTCGGAAGCCATCCGCCAGCCCGGCGCGGAACAGATGCGCCACGGCCGCGCGCTCCTGGAATCCCGCCCCTTCCTGACCCGCATCCCCGATCCCGAAGTCGTGGTCACGGACCGCGTCCCCACCAGTGTGCCTGGCACCGGCCGCTACCACTTCGCTGCGACGCGGGACCAAGACGGCTCCTATGCCATGGTGTATGCGCCCGCCGGACGCGCCTTTAAGGTGCGACTGTCCAAAATCTCCGGCTCCAAAGTGAAAGCCTGGTGGTTCGATCCGCGCACCGGAAAGGCGACGGCGATCGGCACGTTCCCGAACACCGGCGAACACGAGTTCCTGCCCCCGCAACCTGGTGAGCACGTCGATTGGATCCTCGTCCTCGATGACGCCTCCCGACGCTATCCGCCTCCCGGCCGCACCCGTTGATACCTGGCCGCGAGGGAGAGTCGAAGCCCGTCGGGAATACCTACTCCAGGCCTCCGCCGGGTTGCCTTGCCAAACTGGGTCTGGCTAGCCTGCCCGCGTGAGTCCCCAGTGCTCCGGTGGCCCCGCCACCCTCGCCCAGGGCGGCGCGTGCGCCTCCTTCACAAAAGGCCGCCCGCGATATTCACCCGGAACCGGCCGCCGCCTCGGGCTCAGCGGGATCCTGGGGTGGGGGATGGTCCTCGCCCTGCATGCCGCGCCCGTGGGCCATTTCATCTCCGCGCCCGACCGCCGGGACCTGGTGCACGATGCCCAGCGCGGCATGGTCTATATCTCCAGTGGTGATGCGGTGCTGCGGTTCGACCTCGCCACGCGCTCGTTTCTCGCTCCCTGGGTCTTGGGCGGGCATTTGCAGGGCATCGACCTCTCCCCGGATGGCCAACGCCTGGCAGTGGCGGACGCCGTCTCGATGTCGGGGTCGAATTGGGTCCACCACATCGACCTGGTGGCCCATCAGATCTCGCGCACCAGCTTCGCGCAGGAACCAAACGAGGCGGGCACGTTCTCCGTCGCCTACGGCGCCGACCATAGCCTCTGGATCAGCAGTTCCTTCAACGGATCAGGCACCACGCCGCTCCGCCGTTTGGATCCCGAAACCCGCGCCGTCGAGAACGTCCGCGAGGTCCGGGGTAACACCATGCTGATGGCCAATGTCAGTCGGCGGTTCCTGGGATTCATGGAGCCCGACAATTCTCTGGGCCCCATGGGGCGGATCGAAATCGCGTCCCCGCCCCGATTTCTGAACGGTGAGGCGCACATCTCGACCTCCGAAATCGCGATCAGCCGGGACGGGAGTCAACTGCTGGTCCCTTCGTTCCTCGGAGCCGAGGTCTGGAATGAGTCCGCCTCGCAGCTTCGCTCCTACGGCAGGATCGAACGCGAAGGAACCTCGTTCCCGTTCGGTGCCGCGTACCACGCCACCGCCGACGCTTTCTTCACGGTGTGGGTCGGTTCGGGCGAGGTTCGTGCCCATCACTCCGTTTCCCTGACCGAGCTCGGCCGGTATGAGGTCGACGCTCCTTTCTCGGCGCCCGGCGGACTCGCGATGCAGATGGGACGGATGCGCGTCTCGGCCGACGGGGCGTGGGTGTTCGTCACCGTGTCCGGCGGCATCCGCTACTTCCAACACGGTCTGGCCGTGCCACATTACGAACCCCGCCACCAACTCCTGGTCGAAGGAAACCCGGCTCGCATCGGCACCCCGCTCAACCTGGGGTACGGCGTCCATTGGCTGGAGGGCACCGAAACACCGCGCCTCACCAATGCCGTGCCTCCCGTAGCCGACCACGAAGGCACGCGCTACCGATGCGTCGGATGGACCGGCAGCGGAAGCACGCCCCTATCCGGTTCCGGAACCGAGGTCGCCTTCGACCTCAACACCGCCTCGGTCCTGACCTGGAACTGGGAAGCCACCGACTACGCACTCACGATCACTGTGGCCGGCGAAGGCACGGTGGACGCCACGGGCGGTTGGGTGCCGCGAGGAACCCCCCTCACCCTCACCGCCTCCCCCGCCCCCGGCCATCGCTTCCTCCGCTGGTCCGGCGATGTCGCGGACCTGCCTGCCTCCGCCACCCCACGACTGGATCTGCTCATGGACCGCCCCCGCCACGTGGTCGCGGAGTTTGAACCGGATGTCGTGGAACTCTTCGTGACCGGATTGCCCATCGGCGTGGGCGCGTCGCTCCCGCTTCCCTACGGCCGGCACTCGATCCAGCGCGGCACCGTTGTCACCAACACGGCACTCCCCGTGGCCAACGACGGGAGCGCCCAGTTCCGGTGCTCGGGCTGGGAAGGCACCGGCGATGTCCCGCCCCTCGGTATTGATACCAACGTGGTCTTTACCCTGAACACCCCCTCCCAACTGACCTGGCGATGGGAACTGACGGACTACCTCCTCAGCGTGGCGCCCGAGGGCCCAGGCACGGTAAACGGTCCGGCCTCGCCCTGGGTTCCGGTGGGGGCCGAAGTCACTCTGCTCGCGCAGCCCTCGGACAAGGCGCGTTTCGTCCGATGGCAGGGTTCGGTGCCCGCCGGCATGACGACCAACAACCCCCTGGTTCTGGTCATGGATCAGGCCCGCTTCGTACGTGCGCAGTTCGCCACAGAAACCTGGGATCTCCGCATCAGCTCGGATCCCGCCGGAGTGGGAGCCAGCTCGCCGCTCCGCTACGGCACCAATCGCGTGGCGCGCGGCTCCGAGGTCACCAACCAGGTGCCCGCCCTGGCCACAGTCGGTTCCACCCGCTACCGCGCTGCCGGGTGGTCGGGCGACGGTTCCGTTCCAATCTCCGGTGAAACCACTCGGGTGACGTTCACTCTGCGGACCAACAGCTCGCTGGTCTGGAAGTGGGTGCCCTCCGCCTACCGGCTCAGCACACGGGCTTCGGGAAATGGCCAGGTCCTGCCCGCCACGGACTGGCAAACCATCGGCTCCGAAGTCCGCGTCGAAGCGCAGCCCGACGTCGGTCACCGATTCTCCCACTGGAACGGATTGGACGCCGGCGCCGTCTCCAACCTCACCACCGTCACCGTCGTCATGGACACGCCACGCTCGCTCGTGGCCGTGTTCCTTCCGGACACCCTGCCGCTGCTGATCTCGGGAGAACCAAGCCCGCTCGGGATGCCCTCCCCCCTGGCCTACGGATCCCATAGCCCCACGCGCGCCACCCTCATCACCAACGAGGTCGCCACTCAGGTCGAGTCTGGCGGCGTCCGCTGGCTGAGCCGCGGATGGAAGGGCACCGGGTCGGTGCCGGCCAGCGGGACCACCAACCGGGTGGTGTTCGCTCTAACCGAACCGTCCTCGCTCACCTGGCTGTGGGAATCCAACGCGCTGCGTATCTCTGCCGAGGCACTCGGCGTGGGCACGGTGCTGCCCGGTTCCGACTGGGTACGGCCCGGGACCTGGGTCACCAACTTCGCCACTCCCGGCGAAGGCCACCGGTTCGTACGCTGGTATGGCGACGTGCCTCCCGGCCAGGAAACCAACAACCCACTCGTGCTCGAAATCAGCTCCCCCCGCACCGTCGGCGCCCGCTTCGTGCCGGAGTCCATCACCGCCACGCGGCTGGCCGGGAACTGGCCCACCTTTGGCGGCGGAACAAGCCACAACGGGTATTTCCAGGGCACGCTGGGGTCCGGGATCTTCCACGAGCGCTGGGCACGTCAATACGCGTCGTCCCCCAATCAGGTCGCCGTGGGGGGCGGACGGGTCTTCCTCACCCCGTACACGCGGTTCGGCGAGTTGTTCGTCGAGGCGCTCTCCGCCGGAACCGGGGATCGTTTGTGGCGCTATGATCTGCCGGCCGGCTTCGCCGTGAACCCGCCTAGCTGGGATGGCACCGAGGTCTACGTCCAACGCGGCAATCACGCCGACGACACCCACCTGTGGAAACTGGACGCCGCGAGCGGTCGACTCGCCTGGCGCGCCCCCCACGGCGCGCAGTGGGACCGTTACATGGCGCCGGTGGTCACGCCCCATCGCGTGTTTGTCACCGGAGGATTCGGCAGCGGCTTGTACGGTTTCGATCGTGCCCAAGGCACCAACCTGTTTTTCGTCGAAAAACCGCAGATCGAAGGCGGCCTGCCCACCGTGCACCAAGACCGTCTCTTCTCCTGGATGCTCGAGCGGTTCTCCGAGCACGACCCGGCTTCCGGCGAGGAACTGTGGAGCCTGAACATCCCCGGCCCCGTGACCGACATGCTGAACCGAACCGTCGCGGCGTCCGGTTCCTGGGCGGTGCTGGCCACCTCCGATCACCTGATCGCCATCGATCTCAACTCGCGCAGCATCGCCTGGGACCGCCCCGGCACGTACCTGGGAACTCCCGCGGTGGCCCACGGCCTGGTCTTTGCCGCCCAAGTCGGAATCACCGAAGTGCTCACCCTGGCGGGGGGCGTGCCGCTCGGCAGCTTCGAGGCGCCCACCTCCAAACTCATGGCCCCTTACCAACCCGTGGTCCTCGACGACGTCATCCTGGTCCCGACGGATGAGGACGTGCGCGTGATCGATCTGGCCACCTTCACCCCCCGGCAAATCCTCCCTCGCGGCGGGCAGATCAGTATCGCCGACGGCGTGCTTTATATCGCCTCCCCCAATGGCGTCCTGCGCGCCTACTCGGCGGGCGAAGACCGCCGCCTGATCGTGACCAGTTCCGAGGGGGAAGTGGGCGCCCCCTACGGCGCGATCTACGGCATCAATCAGTTCGTGCAAGGCTCGACGATCACCGCCCGCTTAAGCGAACCGATGGAGGTAAGCCCCGGAGTGCGCCGCGTAGGGCGGGGCTGGTCCGCGACCGGCAGCCCGCCGCCCTCCGGCCAGGGAACGTCCCTCAGCTTCGTCCTCGATTCCGACTCCACCCTGCACTGGCTCTGGAAAACCCAGTACCTCGCCCACGTGGAAATCCGCGGTGCCGGCAAGCTTGCGGCCGATGCCAACCTCGGTTGGCGCGAGCTCGGAGACCCACTCGAACTCACCGCCCTCCCCGATCCCTACCACCGCTTCTCCGGCTGGATCGGCGACCTGGTTTCCTCCGAAGCCACCCTCCACACCAACCTCACCGGGGCACTCCAACTGACCGCCGTGTTCGAACCCGTCCTCCTCCCTCCAGGGCTCCCCGCCTGGTGGCTGGCTCAACACGGACTCATGGTCGAGGCGGCCTCCGTCCCACTCGATAGCGACGGTGATGGCCACAGCAACTGGCAGGAGTGGCAGGCCGGAACCAATCCGACGGACCCGCTCTCGATCCTCCGCCTCGAGTTGCGGCGGTCGAGCAACTCTCCGGGCTTTCTCGAGCTGCGCTGGCCCGGAATCCAAGGCCATACCTACCGCGTGCTCCGCTCGCTCGACGGCTTCGCCGCCTACCAACCGCTGGTCACCAACACCCCCACCACTTCCGCCTACGTCGAAACCCTCGAATCCGCCGCTGGCCCTGCGGGCACCTACCTCCTCGAAGTCGAACCCGCCAGCAACACGCCGCCCTGACCCCCAGGAGCCAGCATCCCGCTCCTCCGATCTGCCGCTCGCACGCGAAAGAACTTGAACATTCGCGGCGCCGGGAGCATTCACGCGCCCCATCTCGATGAACGAAAGATTTGTCGCGCGCATCGCCGGGGAACTCAACGTCCCCACCACCAAGGTCGCCGCCACCGCCCGTCTCCTCGCCGAAGGCGCCACCGTCCCCTTCATCGCCCGCTATCGCAAGGAAGCCACCGGCTCCCTCGATGAGGTGGCCATCACCAGCGTGCGCGATCGCATGGCGCAATTGGTCGAACTCGAGCAACGCCGCGAATCCATCCTCAAGTCGCTGACCGAACGCAACCTGC